>DGGS01000012.1 GCA_002392325.1 Bacteroidales bacterium UBA3868 | reverse complement strand
AGCAATGCCATCGACGACGAACCCGAAGCCATAGAGTGGCTGCAGAAGTATCATTGCGACTTCCTTTCCTTGTTTGCCGCCGCCTGCCGCAAGGACCCGAAGGCGATGAAATGGTTCGCTGACAACGATTTGAAGTTGTTCATCATGATGATCGCCAATATTCATAACATACTCATGTACCAGTCGTGGGATTCATCAGACATACACAAATTCCGCCGCTCGTGATAGGCCTGACATCTTCCGTCTCACATCCTATATCTCAAATCTTCCGTCCCACATCTCACATCTCACATCTTACGTCTTACATCTCCCGTCTCCTGTCTCAGATTAACCCCCAACTCTCACCATGTCCCCCAACCTAACGCTTCTTCTCTTCGTTGCAATCGCTTTGCTTCTGCCGAGAATTCCGGTGGTTGGCAAGTTTTTCAACATCATCAATACGGGTTTGCATGAGTTGGGACATGCGCTGATGGCGTTGTTGTTGGATGGCGAAGTGCATAAGATAGAGTTGTTTAAGGACACATCAGGTGCGACGGTGACGCAAACCAAGCACAAGGCGGCCGCCTTTCTGATCTCGTTGGCGGGGTATCCGTTTGCGGCATCCATGGGATGGTTTGGATTTTATTTGGTCCAAAGCGGGGCGGCCATGGGGATGGTCATAGGTTTGTCGGTCCTGTTTTTGTTGATGTTGCTGTTTTGGATCCGCAATTGGTACGGCGCGTTGTGGGTGGTGTTGTTCACGGCCATCAATGCGCTGCTGGTGTATTATCATAACTCCCAATACATTCAGTATGCGGCCATGTTTTACGCCGTGATGATCCTCACCGAGTCGGTGGTCTCGTCTTTTGTGTTGGTAGTGCTTTCGTTCAAGGATGCGTCGAAGGCCGGCGATGCCACGAATTTGGAGAATATCACGCATGTGCCGGCGCCCATTTGGGCATTGTTGTTTTTGTCCTATACCCTGTGGGTGGTGTATCGTGTGGTGATGATGGTGATATGATCAGGAATGTTTAGGTGGGGGAACCTGACATTATCGGGTCATTTTCACAAGGGCATCCGTTATTTCATCAGGAAATGTGGGATTGAAGGAAGAAAGCTTGGCGTTTCGGTTGAATGGCTCATACATCACGAACCAGAAATTTGCATTGTAGGGTAACACGGTCACAAATAGCGAGGCCTCATCAGCGGAATAGGCGTTCATGAAGTAACTGGTGTTGTTGCTTCCGGTTCCGTTCAACTCATATCGTTCAAAAAGGAATAAAGCCAAATCAGTATAATAATTGTTGGGGACCACAACCACATAACTGACTACCTGGTCGTTTTGGTCAAATGTCACCATCAAGGCAAAACCTTCTCTTTCATAAGGGAATATTGCTGCATTGGCATTTTCCTGATAAGGGGTCCCGTAGCGCGCTTTGATGGCATTCCGGCTCTCCCCGAAGTTAATGTACGGTTCGGTGTACAGCATGTAGGTAGGTTCTACCGTAACATGGATTTTTTTCTCGTCATAGTTGTTGGAAACCAGAATGTCGGTTTCGCCCACATGGTTGGCCAAGATAAGTCCGTCGGTTGAAACGGATGCGCAAAATTTGTTTAAGGAATGATATTCGTAATGACTATGTGCGGGAGCAGGAATCATATAGGATTTGTCTTTGTACAAGGAAATCTCGTAATCCGGAAGTTTTATGGGCTGTTTGAAGCATCCGGAACAAAGAACGCATAAGATAGCGATAATAAGAAGTGATGATTTTTTCATTGGTGGGTTGTATAAGAAATGATAAATAGGTTGCAAAAGTACTAATTTATAATGTAATAATCAAAAAGTGACAATCAAAAAGAGTAATATTTGAGAGAAAAATAGGTGTAATGTGTATGAATAGAGATGCTCAGGGTTGCTGTGGGTTAATGTTGGAGGTTCCTCTTCAACGCGACAGCGTTGAGTGGAATGGTGATAATGATATAATTTTTCCTATCTTTGCGGCCCCAAAACCAATCGAGTATGTCACAGTATCTTACCGAAAATATCAGCAAAATCACAACCAACACGCTGCAACGGATGCGCGACAACGGCGAGCGCATCGCCATGCTGACGGCTTACGACTATTCCATCGCCACATTGTTGGACATGGCCAAGATTGATGTCATCCTGGTGGGCGACTCCGCCGCGAATGTGATGGCGGGCTACAAAACTACCCTGCCTATAACGCTTGACGAGATGATTTACCATGCCTCTTCCGTGGTGCGTGCCGTGAAACGCGCGCTTGTGGTGGTGGATATGCCTTTCGGCACATACCAGGGCAATTCCAAAATGGCCCTGAACTCCGCTATCCGTATCATGAAGGAATCCGGCGCGGATGCCATCAAACTGGAAGGCGGCGCTGAGGTGGCGGAGTCCATCGACCGCATTCTGAGCGCCGGCATCCCGGTAATGGGACATCTTGGCCTTACCCCGCAGTCTATCAATAAGTTCGGCACCTACGCCGTGCGCGCCACCACCGAAGATGAGGCGGCGGTTTTGCTGGAGAACGCCAAACTGCTGGAACAACACGGCTGCTTCGGATTGGTGCTGGAAAAAATCCCGGCCACTTTGGCGAAGAAAGTGACCGAATCCATCCATATCCCGACCATCGGCATCGGAGCAGGCGGCGCCACCAGCGGTCAGGTGCTCGTGTTCCACGACATGACCGGCGTCACGCAACAGTTCTCGCCTCGTTTCCTCCGTCGCTATCTCAATCTGAGCGAGGAGATTGTGGGCGCTGTGGAGCACTACATTGATGATGTCAAGAGCGGAAACTTCCCCAATGAGTCCGAACAGTACTGATCCCGTCCTGCTGCTTCAAGACCGTATTTTGTACGAAGACAACCACCTGCTTATCGTGAACAAGCGGGCAGGGGAGATTGTGCAGGGCGACCAGACTGGCGACAAACCATTGCTGGAACTGGTGCGCGACTACATCCGCGTGAAGGGCAACAAACCCGGCAATGTGTTTTGCGGACTTGTGCATCGCATCGACCGCCCGGTCAGCGGCGCGGTCATCTACGCCAAAACCTCCAAAGCGCTGTCGCGGATGAATGAGATGGTGAAAAACCGGAAAATCCGCAAGATTTATTGGGCTGTTGTGGAAGGTGTTGTGACGGATGCGCCCCGGCGATTGGTGCATTACATGTGGAAAAACGAGAAGCTGAACAAGAGTTTTGTGTCAGAGGTGGAAAAGGAAAACTGGCGGAAAGCAGAGCTGTCCTATACCCTGTTGGGTGCTTCGGAGCGCTATTCACTGCTCGAAATTGAGCTGCATACAGGCCGCCACCACCAGATTCGCGCGCAGCTGTCCGCCATCGGACATCCCATCAAAGGCGACTTGAAGTATGGCGCGAAACGATCCAACGAGGACGGTTCCATCGCACTGCATGCGCATCAGCTGGTCTTTGAGCACCCCGTCAGTCACGAGACACTCAATATTCTGGCGGAACCCTTCGCTCCGCTGTTCCGAAAAATGTTGGGAGAATAAAAGAATTAGAATTCAGTAAGGATGTCCCCGTCGGTTGGGTCGAGGGAGAAAATGTTGTCGTTGTGCACGCGAATGACAAACACCCCTTTCTGGTGCGCATACTCTGCGGAGTCGCGGTCGTAGTTCACGGCGGCGACGGCCACCAGCACGCGCTTGTCGGCATATTCGTGACAAACCTCCTTGAAATGGGCCATCTGTTCAAGAAAATGATCCACATCAGCACAGGTGCAGTTGATTTTCACTTCCACCACAATGGCAATCTCATCATCCAGCAACAGCAGGTCCACTTCCATTCTTCTGCCCGCACTTTTGCTATACTTTTTGAAATTCTTCCAGCAGCGGTTGATGTTGTAGCCCCGTTCTTGGAACATTCGGATGGCCGAGGGCTCCATCAGACCTTCCAGAATATGCCCCGATTGCGAGGTGAACTTGGTGGAAAGCGCTTTGATCAGTTCCTTGGTCTCCTTCAGTTGTCGGTCGGTTTCCTTCATTCGACGGTCGGTTTCCTTCATCTGACGGTCGGTTTCCTTCATTTGACGATCCGTCTCTTTCATCCGACGTTCGTTTTCCTTAAACATTTCATGAATTTCGCGCATATCTTTGCTAAGGGCGCTCCAGTCATGATGGGTGATTCGGTTTAATCGGCGGGTTGATGTTTTCATAAGATTAAGGTTTTTGAGATTAATATTTTATTTATGCGGCAAAAATACAAAAATTACGGTTGTTTTCCTGCTTGTAATCGAAAAAATTGTCTTTGAATAGGTTGTTTTAGGGGGGGATTT
The DNA here is from genome assembly GCA_002392325.1 of Bacteroidales bacterium UBA3868. Taxonomy (GTDB): domain Bacteria; phylum Bacteroidota; class Bacteroidia; order Bacteroidales; family WCHB1-69; genus F23-D06. Next base: position 537 of record DGGS01000012.1, on the reverse strand, counting down.
AAGGAATGTTTTTTTCTGAATGTTTTTTTCCGAGCAATTAAAAAAAAGTGTATTTTTGCACCCACAAAAAAGGCGGGGTAGCTCTACATATATAGAGATGAAAAAAGAGTTGATTCAATACGTTGAAGAGAATTTCGTAGAAAAGAAAGAATTCCCCCAATTCAAAGCAGGTGATACCGTAACCGTTTCTTACAGAATTGTTGAAGGTTCGAAAGAGCGTATCCAGCAGTTCCAAGGTGTTGTTCTGCAAATTGTGGGCAGTGGCGTTACCCGTACTTTTACGGTAAGAAAAATCTCCAGCGGCATTGGCGTTGAAAGAATTTTCCCGTTTGCTTCTCCCTTTATTTCCGACATCGTTGTGAATAAGAGAGGTGTTGTAAGACGTGCCCGCATATTCTACCTGCGCAACCTGACTGGTAAGAAAGCACGTGTTAAAGAGAAAAGACGCTAGTTCATGGCATTAATTCAGTCTTTCGAAAAAACTGGAAATTTCTTTTTCAAATATAGAGGGCAAATTCCTTTAATAGTATTTATTTT
>DGGS01000114.1 GCA_002392325.1 Bacteroidales bacterium UBA3868 | reverse complement strand
GGGTTCTGGGCGGTGCCGCGGGTCACGGGGTGTTCCGGATTCAGGGCGCGGTCGCGATACTCCTTGAGGGCTTTCCAGTTGACGAGTTTTTCAACCTTGGCTTGGTCAGTGGCTTCCACCTTCTGGATTTCGTGGGAAGTACGGAAACCGTCGAAGAAATGCAAGAACGGGACACGGCCTTCGATAGCTGCCAGGTGGGCAACAGGGGCGAGGTCCATGATCTCTTGCACGGAACCGGTGGCGAGCATGGCGAAACCGGTCTGGCGGGCGCTCATCACGTCGGCGTGGTCGCCGAAGATGGACAATGCCTGTGCGGCGAGGGCACGTGCGGAGACGTGGAAGACACCGGGAAGAAGCTCACCGGCAATCTTGTACATGTTGGGGATCATCAGCAAGAGACCTTGTGATGCGGTGTAGGTGGTGGTCAGGGCACCAGCCTGGAGGGAACCGTGCACGGCGCCGGCGGCACCAGCTTCGGATTGCATCTCCACGACCTTCACGGTCTCACCGAAAATGTTCTTTCTGCCGCCTGCACTCCACTCGTCGATGTACTCAGCCATCGGGGAAGAGGGGGTGATAGGATAGATAGCGGCAACTTCGCTAAACATGTAGGCCACATGCGCAGCAGCGCAGTTACCGTCGCATGTCATAAATTTTTTTTCTGCCATAAAATTATAATTAAGTTGTTGTGAATTAGATATATAAAAATTACTTATATGCCGTTAGTACAAGTTTTTCAGTTTTTCCAAAAAGCGTGCAAAGGTACAAAAAAAGTGAAAGTAAAGATATTGTATTAATGTAAGAATAAAATTGTATTTTTGTGTTTTCTTTTCAAACTATCTAATTAACTGATTTTTAAATGTTTCAACCTGAAATAGATGATGTAATGGCTGCGTTGGTCGATAAAATTGCCGGACCGCACTTGTGGGATGACCAACCGGTTTTCTGCTTCACTTCGGATATAGATTGGGCTTCGGAGGATGTTATTGCGGATTATTTTGCAAAATTGCCGCTTGACTTACTCAAACTCACCACTTTTGTCACCCACGACTCCCCGATTATTCGTGAAAATTTCGAGAAAGGCCGTATTTCACGCGGCATTCATCCCAATTTTCTGCCCGGTTCTTCGCACGGCAGCACTTTCCGTGAGGTGATTGAAACTTGTGTGTCGTTTGCTCCGGAGGCCACCTGCACCCGCTCGCACCGCGCCTTTGATGTGACCGACACAGCACACATGCTCAAGAACGAATTCCATTTCAAATGCTGCTCCAATACAATTACGACCCTGGCGCAAAAAATAACCCCTTATTGGTTGGAATCCAAACTGTTGCAGGTCCCCGTGTTTTTTGAAGAGGGCAGTTTCCTATACAATCAGCTCGGTTTGTCCATCCAACCCTATTTGAAACATTTCACTTCTCCCGGGTTGAAAGTCATCAGTTTTCATCCCATTAATATGGCTTTCAACACGCCCTATATCGCCTGGATGCGGCAGATAAAGGATTCTCTTTCCAGAGAAGAATTCAACAATATCAGCTCAGAGATGATTGAGAAAAAGAAAAACCGTGAGAGAGGAGCATTCGATTTGGTGATGGAGATTGTCAATTTGGCGCAAAAAATCCAAGCCCCCATTTTGTCCTTGGATGAAATATATCAAAAAACTATAGAATAATAAATTGATTATGAGAATATTAGAAAGCGAACGCATTATATTGAAACCCGTTGAACCGGAAGACCTCCCTTATTTGATGGAGCAACGCTGGGATGCCGATCTTACAGACTATATCATCCACAACCCTATTTCCTCGTACAACCAGCAGCAATGGTACGAGAAAATCTGCCGCAACGGTGATGTGGCGTTGTCTATTTTCTACAAGGAAAAACCGAATGAGAAACCGGTATTGTTAGGTGCGGTGGGGCTTTATGATTTCAATATGCGTCATCAGCGGGCAACATGGAAAACCTTGCGCATCCCCAAGCAGTACCAAGGTCTCGGTCTGGCTTTCGAGGCTTCCGTCATGCTTATTGATTATGGATTCAATACATTGAACCTCAATAAAATAACCAACGATGTATTCCCCGATAATGAGGGCATCATTGCCTTGTTAAAGAAAATGGGATTCAAGGAAGAGGGAAGATTGAAACAACACTATTTTCACCAGGGAAAATTCAAGGATGTGGTGATTTACAGTCTGTTGCGTGAGGAGTATTATGCCTGGAAAGCGGCACAGCAAAAATAGTTACGGTTTTAACATTTTGTAATACAGCGTATTGCTTCTCTTTTCGGTCAGCATCTCCGAGATGAGGCGCAGCATCTGCTTTTCTGTCACATCAAAATAATGCTGGCGTTCATCGAGGAAATACTCCACATTGGAAATAGTCTCTCCTACAGCCAGATTGGTGGCGCGGTCGTCAATTTTGATTTCGTTGTTTAACAGAACCGATTCGGCGCGGTTTTGCACCTTTTGCAGATCGTGTGAAAAGTCATTATCGGGCTTAAAACCATATAGATATGAGCATAAGGCGGCATCCGCATCTTCAATGGAAACGCCTTCCACAGGCCGTCCGCTGATAAGGAACAGGCCTTCATCTGTTGTGCCCATGACGGAAGCGGAAATGTCGGTGAACAATTTCTGTTCGTTCACCAATTTCTGATACAGATAAGAGGACTGTCCTGTGCCGAACATGTCGGAGAGCAGGTCGCAGGCGTAATAGTCGGGATGCATACGGTTGCACATGAGCCAGCCCTTCATCAGCACATCGGAGGGCACATTGCGTTCCACGGTTTTGATCCGTAAATTCTTTTGCGGCAATTCTTTAGGATAATTTTTCTCGGGCACATTCCCAGGTGGAATATCGCCAAACCATTTTTCCGCTAATGTCGCAACTTCATCAAAATGCACATTTCCTGCCACGACCAGCACCGCGTTGTTCGGGCGGTAGAAGCGGTAATAGAAATCTTTGATCATGTCCATGTCCACCTCGGCGATATGTTCGGGTTTCTTTCCGATGGGCAGCCATTGGTAAGGGTGTCGCTCGTAGGCCATTTGGTTGAACAGCATCATCAGGTCGCCGTATGGGCGATTGAGGAAGTTTTCCTTAAACTCTTCAATCACAACCTGTTTCTGGATGTCCAGCGACTGTTGACGGAAGGCCAGTTCAAGCATGCGGTCCGATTCCAGCCAGAGGGCGGTTTCCAGATTGTTGGCGGGGAGCACCTCATAGTAATGGGTGAGGTCTTGCGAGGTGTAGGCGTTGTTGATGGCGCCCACTTTTTGCAAGACTTTGTCAAAATCGGGCACATTTTTGGAACCTGTGAACATAAAATGTTCCATCAGGTGGGCGAAGCCGGTATGGTCGGGGTGCTCGTCGCGGGAGCCGACATTATAGACGATGTTGCAAGCCGCCAAGGGTGTGGTGTGGTCCTCGTGCACAATCACACGCAGGCCGTTGTCCAGAACTGTTTTTCGGATGGATAGCATATTCTTTCAAAAGGGCTGCAAAGATACGGGATTTTAAATTCATTCAGTTTTGATTATTTTGTATATTTGCCGCCGATGAAAAAACAGCTTGACAAGCGGAATGTTCTCCATTCTTTAGCCCGGATCAGACGCTACATGAAGAAGCACTTGAGCCAGCGGGCTTTGGTGTTGATTCTCAGTGTGTTGATTGGCATACTGGGAGCTTTGGCTGCCATTATCATCAAAAACTTGGTTTATATTACCACCAAGGCGCTCAGCAGCGCGTTTCCCGTGGAAAAGGTCAACTATCTGTATCTCATATTTCCGCCCATCGGCATCATTCTCGCCTTGATATTTGTGCGGCGGGTTGTGAAAGATAACATCGGGCATGGCGTGAGCATTGTGCTGAAATCCATCTGCAAGAGTGATGGAAAACTCCGTTTTCACAATGTGTATTCGTCCATGGTGTCGAGTGCCATCACAGTGGGATTTGGCGGCTCCGTTGGTTTGGAGGCCCCTATGGTGCTCACAGGTTCCGCCATCGGTTCCAACTTGGCGCGCTTTTTCCATCTGAAACCCAAGCAGACCACTTTATTGCTGGCATGTGGTTCCACCGCCGCCATGGCCGCCATCTTCAAGGCGCCCATCGCCGCTATTGTCTTCACTTTCGAGGTGCTCATGCTCGACCTTACCGGTAGCGCAATCTTACCGCTGCTTTTATCTGCCGCCACCGGCACGGTGATGTCCATGCTGTTTTTGGGCCGCAATGTGATGTTTTCCATTGGCAGCACGCAAGAATTTTGGATCTCCAATATACCTTTCTATATTATTCTGGGATTGCTCACAGGTCTTTTGTCTGCCTACTTCCTGCGTCTGTCGCGGTGGGTGGAAAAGCAGATGCGGCGGATTCGGAAACCGTATGTGCGGGCTGTTTTCGGTGGTTTGCTGCTCAGCGGACTTATCTACCTTTTCCCGGTTTTCTATGGAGAAGGATATGAAAACATCAATGTTCTCATCAACGGGGATTACACTTCCCTTTTCGCGAACTCACCCTTGCGGATGTTCGGGTCTAGTGTTTGGATCATGTTTGCGGGTGTTGCGGGCATTGTTTTGCTGAAAGTATTCGCCACTTCGCTCACCACTTCTGCTGGTGGCATTGGCGGTGTGTTCGCCCCTACATTGTTCATCGGTGCGTTTACCGGTTTCTTTGTGGCTGGGGTTTCCAACAACTTGCTGGGCACGCATCTGCCATATGTCAATTTCATCCTGGCAGGCATGGCAGGCGTGATGACCGGTGTGATGCAGGCACCCATGACTGCCATGTTCTTAATCGCCGAACTTTCAGGTGGTTATACGCTTCTTATTCCGTTGATGATCACCGCCGCCTGTTCCTATCTTAGCGTTTTCCCGTTTGAGAAATACTCCGTTTACACCAAGCCGTTGGCTGACAAAGGCAATCTTAAAACCCACAATAAAAACAAGTTTGCGCTGCGCAAGTTGCAGTGGGACCAGTTTATTGACACAGACATCAAGACGGTGCCCGCGCACAGCACCCTGCGCACCTATGTGGATATCATTGCCAAGAGCAAACGCAACCTTTTTGTGGTCATTAACGAGCAAAATGTGTTTCAGGGTTTGCTGGTTATGGACGACCACCGCGATGTGATTTTCAATCAAGAACTATACGATTTGGTTCGCGTGGAAGATTTGATGATTGAGCCGGAAGAGTTTATCTATGAGGATGATACGGGTGCTGTGGTGTTGGAAAAATTCAAAAACACCGGCAATTTCAACATGCCCATCATCACACACGACAGGCATTATATCGGTTTTCTTTCCCGCGCCAAATTCCTAACCAAGTATCAGGCATTTGTGGCGGAGGAATCGGATGATTGAAAGAAGCAAGAGGTACAAGGTGAAATGGGTACAAGGGGTACAAGGGTGAAGTTGGTGAATGAGGTACAATAGGTACATGGGGTGAATGGGGTGATTATTAATTTTGAACTTTGAATTTTGAACTATGAATATTCTTGAAACTCCTATTCCTGGTCTGTTAGTGATTGAACCAGATGTTTACAAGGACACCAGGGGTTATTTTTTTGAGAGTTATAATGAAAAACGATTAGAAGAACTCGGCATTCAGAAGCATTGGGTGCAGGACAACCAGTCGTGCTCGCAGAAAGGCGTGGTACGCGGGTTGCATTTCCAGAAGCCGCCTTTCGCACAAGCCAAGTTGGTGCGCATCCTGCAAGGTGCCGCCCTTGATTTTGCCGTGGATATCCGCAAAGGCAGTCCCACATACGGACAGTATTATTCGGTGCTTCTTACCGCCGATAATTTCCGTCAATTCTACATTCCGGAGGGTTTTGCCCACGGATTTTCCGCATTGGAGGACAACACCATCTTTTTCTACAAGTGTTCCAATTTCTATAACAAAGCCTCCGAAGGCAGTATTCGTTTCGATGACCCCGACCTCAACATTGACTGGCAGGTGGAGCACCCGCTCACTTCCGAAAAAGATCTGACGGGGCCTTTTTTCAAGGATTTTGATTCTCCTTTTTTGTATTCTGAAAAATAATGGCGAAACTTTGTATTTTTGACTTGGACGGCACGCTGCTCAACACGCTCGAAGACCTTGCCGACTCCGCCAACCATGTTCTTTCCGCCCATCATTTCCCCACGCACCCTGTGGATGCATACCGCTATTTTGTGGGCAACGGAATGCCCACGCTCATACGCCGTATATTGCCGGCTGAATACCGCGACACGGAGGTGTATCAGACTTGTTTTAACGAATTTTTAGAATATTACACGCTACACATGCATGACAAGACCACAGTGTATGAAGGTCTGTCGGAAGTGTTGGAAACACTTCAGCAACAGCATGTTAAGTTGGCTGTAGCCACCAACAAAGTGCATAGTGCGTTGGCGCCGCTGATGGCCAATTTCTTCCCCACAATAAAATGGGACGCGTTGTTCGGGCAGCGTGAGGGGATTCCCGTGAAACCTGATCCGCAGATTGTGTACGACATTTTGGCGGCCACGGGTTGCACCAAGGAGGAAACCCTTTATTTTGGCGACACAGCCGTGGATATGGATACAGCGCACGCCGCCGGACTGAAGGCGGTGGGCGTGCTCTGGGGCTACCGCCCGCGCACCGAACTGGAAGAAGCGAAAGCGGAAATTATTATAGAGAAGCCGGAAGAGATTTTTTTGTATCTTTGCCGCCGTATTTAAATCAATCACCTAATCCAAAAGTTGTACTAATGGAAAAGAGAATTGGAACGATTACCGTGCTGGTCAAGGACCGCGCGGTGGCGCCGCTGGTGAACAGCGTGATTTCCCAATATGCAGACATAGTTTTAGCCCGCCAGGGCTTGCCGTTCCGCGACAGTTCCGTTGCGGTGATTTCCCTTATTGTCGAGGGCGACACCAACCATATTAACGCCCTGTCCGGAAAACTGGGGAAAATCGAGAATGTGGAAGCCAAAGCCGTGGTTACGCGTTCAGTGTAATTTTTGGCCACGAGTCACACGAATTTACACGAATTCATTCTATTTTACCCGGTGTCACATTCGCCCACTTTGCCTTTTACCCATTTTGACAACATTAACAATTAAAATAACAACATCATGCAATTTCATCCTGAAAAATGTCGTATCCCCGACGAAATTGGAAAACCCTTCATCGATGCAGATGAACTGTGGGATTACATCAACAACACGAAAAGCACGCCCGAGCGGGTGCGCGAAATCATCCAAAAATCCTTGGACAAGAACCGTTTGACTTTGGAAGAGACCGCCGTGCTCATCAACACTACCGAACCGGAGTTGGTGGAGGAGATTAAAGAGGGTGCGCGCGAACTGAAACGCCGTATCTACGGCAACCGCATTGTGCTTTTTGCCCCGCTGTATGTGGGCAACTACTGTGTTAATAATTGCAAATATTGTGGTTTCCGTTCCTCCAACAAAGAACAGGTGCGTACCACGCTCACCGATGAGGAGTTTGTGCACAACATTGAGGCATTGGAAGAAGACGGCCAGAAGCGTTTGATTCTCGTTTATGGTGAGTCGCCGAAATACTCTCCGGAGTTCATTGCGCACACCACCAAACTGGCGTATTCGGTGAAGAAGGGCAACGGTTCCATTCGTCGAGTCAACATCAACGCCGCCCCGTTGGATGTGGAAGGTTTCCGCATCGTGAAGGAGGCCGGCATTGGCACATACCAAATTTTCCAGGAGACCTATCATCCGGAGGCATACTCATGGTACCATCCGGCCAACACCATCAAGGGCAACTACGAATGGCGACTCACCTCCATGGACCGCGCGCAGCAAGCTGGTATCGACGACAATGGTCTCGGCATCCTCTTTGGCCTGTACGACTGGCGCTTTGAGGTGATGGCCATGATTCGCCACACCAACCACTTGGAGGCCTGTTTCAATGTGGGTCCGCACACCATTTCGTTCCCAAGAATCAAAGATGCTTCGGGTTTAAATATTGATACTAAGTATTTTGTGGATGATGACACCTTTGAGAAAATCATCGCCATCTTCCGTTTGGCGGTGCCTTATACGGGTATGATTCTCACCGCCCGTGAAACGGCTGAATTCCGCGCCAAGGCCATCCAATACGGCATTTCCCAAATTGACGGTGGCACCAACCTCCAAATTGGCGACTACAAATATCACCATGAGGAAATGGAGAAAAACAGCGACAAGCAGGAAGACCAAAACCTGCATCGCGAGCAGTTTAAGATTGGTGATGACCGTAACCTTGGGGAAATCATCGAGGAACTGTTGGACGGCAACTACATTCCGAGTTTTTGCACTGCCTGCTACCGTTTGGGCCGCACCGGCGAGCACTTCATGGAGTTCAGTGTGCCGGGGTTTATCAAACGCTATTGCACCCCCAACGCCATCCTCACTTTGAGCGAATATTTGGTGGACTATGCTA
>DGGS01000099.1 GCA_002392325.1 Bacteroidales bacterium UBA3868 | reverse complement strand
TTCAAGCCCACATGCTTCATGCAGACCATGGAACGCTTGCCGGCGTATGACATGCCGATGGCGGATTCCATGGCGGTCTTCTCGTTACCGGCCCAAATGCTGTGCACTTCGCCGGCACGACCCTGTTTGGAGTTCTGGATAAATTCTGTGATTTCGGTGGAAGGAGTTCCGGGATATGCGTACACTCCGGACAAGCCTGCATCCAACGCGGCCTGGGCAACTGCCTCATCTCCTAAGAAAAGTGTTTTAGACATAAAGAATGTTTTTAATTTAATATATTGATTGATAATATTTTAATAAAATGCAAAACCATAATCCGACACTTGGAATACCATTTTCCCAAATGTCAAAATATCAACCTGCAAAGATAATAAAATATTTGGTGTATGGGGCGCATGGGGTGAAATTGGTAAATTTGGTAAACAGTTATTCTCATCTTCCCCTTGTACCTCATGTACCCCATGCACCCTTTACCCTGTACCCCTTGTGCCTAATTTATTTTAGCATCAGGAATAACCCGATTCCCAGGTAGTTTCCAACAGCATACCCCAAAAGTCCTATGGCAATGCCAGGCAGGATGATGTCCTTGTTTTTCAAAGTGGCGGCCACCATGGGCACAAAAGGCGGCGAGTTGATGAAGGCGATGGAAGAGGCCAGCGTCAAATCCCCGTCAATCTTGAAGATTTTGGCGGTCAGAAGTTGTAATGCCAGCGATCCGAATACGGCAAAGGCGATATAATAAAGGATGAACAGGTGTTTCGACAGTTCCAAATCATGCACATTTACCATGGTGGCCACGGCCAGGCAGAAGACATAGACAAAATACAAACCCATGTCAAAGGTTCCTTCCAGTTTCTTTACCGGTTTCAAGAAAGAAATGGCTATGGATAAAGTGGTTATGGCGATGATGATGATGGCAACGCTGTTTTGCGTGGGCAGCAGCATGGAAATGCAATAGGCGATCAAGGCAATCAGGAGGGCTATACCAATGCCCTTGGCGCGGTTGAGCAGCGTTTCCGGCCATGGTTTTTTTGTATGATGCTCTGTCTCAGGAGAGTCGTTTTCAGTGCTGCTGGCTTGGCTTTTCTTGCCGAAAAGTGTTCTCACGATGACATTTCCAAAGAAAACGATGACAATCAGGTATAATCCTGTGACAATCAGATCGTAACTGGATACCAACAGGAACAGATGCTGTGGCAATTCCACCGCTTTGGACACAGGGGCGAGGTTGGGGATGCCGCCGATATAGATGCCGGCCATCACAGCGCTGATACGGGCGAAGTCGGCGCGCTCCAAACCGGCGGCGGCCGCCTGCCCGTGAAAAAGGAAGAATCCGGCGATGGTGACCGCCAGCACGCTGACAAGTCCGGAGAAGAACGCCTTCATCGCCATTTTGGCAGACAAGGACTTGTAGTTGCAACCCAGTAGCATCAGCGGGATGGTGAGCAGCACCACCACATTCGACACTTGCGTGCAGATGTTCGTCGCGCTCACCCCGAGCCATCCGGCGTTTCCGACCACCAGTCCGATAATGTACAGAATCACCATTGGAGTGATTTTATCAATGATGGGCCAGCGCTTCGCCAGCAGCATCAGCATTAGCGGAATGCCGAACAAATAGAGTAGGGTAAGTATAGTGGCAGTCATCTATTTCTCAAATTTCAACTTTAATCTTTAATTTCTAATCTCTCTTCCAACCCCGCATGTTTGTTGGCTCTTCTTTCGGTGTAGAATGTATAGTAGTCAACTCCCTTTTTCAGAAACAGCAGATGCAATACGGAGGGCAGACCGATGACAAGCAGGTAGAGCGGACCGAAGATTTTGGAGTCCATCGAGTGGCCGTCCATCTCGTGGCGGATGGTGAACTCATTGCCCACCGCATCCGGGTGGAAGAAAGCGAAGCTGCCCAGCGACACGCCGTCGGCGTTTTTTGGGAACCGTGTGCCGGCAAATCCCACGCAATAATGGCGATAATCCACAAAGGTCAGTTTGCCTAAAAAGGGCATGACGAGCAGTGCCACCAGATTTTGTGGCAGTTGCCAGAGGAAAAACAGTGCGAAAAGGAGTTTATTGAACAAGACAGTATCAGTTTACTTTGCCGATTTTTACACCTAATTGGAGATAGCCAAGCATTATTCCGATTTTTGATTCTCCAAAATACATATAATCAGCTCCGATCCCAGCGGTGAAGCGTTTATACTCAAAACCCGTTCCTGCACGAAAACGGAATGCTGGAGTGACGGGATTGACAGGGTAATATCTGCCTTGGTAATAATACCCTGTTTGGAAAGTGGTCATGAAATCTGCACCCAACGATAACGAAAGGAATGGATAATATTTGTGTTTGATGGGAATAAAACTCCTTACATTCAGCATTAGAGGAAATGTTGCTGCGTCAAAGGATTCTGACCCATCGGTGAGAAACAAGGCATCAAAACCGGTGGTGAGTCCGGCGTAGAAAATTTCCGAGAAACGTCCTCCAAAAGTGAAATGGACAGCCGGCCCGGCCTCTGAAGTGGTGAAAAGGGCACCACCTTCTATATACAGGTTGAAAAGGGTGCGTTTTTGTGTTGTTTTTCTGTTGTAGAACAGTTCTTTTCGCCCATTTTCATATTTGATGAAAAGCACATCGCTTTGGGCAATCTGGTAGGAGGGACCGTCCTGGAAATCCCATTTTTTGTAGGTTATGTCATCGAAACCGATGGTCTGCACTTTCGCTTGGATTTCATCGGCGTTACGCAGCACGATGATGTCCTGGGCGATGGCGGGACATAAACTGGAAACCAATATGCTGATTAGGAAGAGAATGTTTTTATTCATAATTATGTTGCGTTTTACTGCGACAAAAATACATTTTTTGCCAATACTTCCGAAATGTCGGTTCCCCCGTTAACAATCATTTCCTAATTTACCATCTTTAAAATTCATAACAATCTGATTATCAAAATTGAATTTTTTTTCTGTCACCCATTGAAAAAAGATTTTTTGGAATGTATCTTTGCAATCTAAATCAATTATTTAAACAAAGTATAGTCTAATGGAAAAGAAAGATCCTATTGAAGAGGCCCGCAGGTATGTGGCTAACGCCCAGGAGGTCATCAAAAAAGCAAATTATGATCCTGAATTAAAAAGTTATACGGATGGCAAATACATCAAAACGGCTGGAGATATCCTCTGGAAAGGATGTCTGATAGCCATTGATGCGGTTTTTCATGTACGCAAAGGCAAAGGCCGTCCGTCAATTGATAAATACAAAGAAGCTGTTGGCAAACGCGATCGGAAACTGTTGCAGCATGTTGTCAATGGATACAATATTATGCATTTGTCCATGGGTTATGATGGCATCAAAGACAAGAAAGTGTGTGATACGGGCTTCGAGTATGCCAATAACATTATAGAGCGTTGCACGGTGATGTGTCCAGAACCGGCGTTGGCGTGACAGAAGTCCATAAATCCCGTCAGTTCCTTGATTTCTCTCTGCCAAATTGTCAGCAGAATGCACTCTGATATTTTTTGGCACGGTTGTTGTTTTATGCATTCCGTCGTCTTGAATTTAAATGATTCAGGAGACGCGTAACAAACTGAAATAATAACAATTAAATAAACATCAAAATGGGAAAAATTATTGGAATTGAC
>DGGS01000190.1:13608-17743 GCA_002392325.1 Bacteroidales bacterium UBA3868 | reverse complement strand
CGATGTTGATGACGGCTTCGATGCCCAACTCCTCCAGCCGTTTTTTCATCAGCTGGGAACGGTCTTCCATCACCCAGCTGCCGTCGGGTTGCTTCACGGGGAAGTGGAATGGGCCGCCACGGTTGGTGGTCTTGATGATGGTGCCGCCCTTCACATGCAGGCCGCAGACCATCTCTTCGGTGAGTTCCACAATCTCGATCTTGTCCTTCAGGATTCCGTTGAAGGATTCAATACAGCCGTATATCTTCCACTCATCTTTTTCAAAATTAGCGCGTTTTACAATGCCGCGGATCACCGCGTTGAGCCCGGGACAGTCGCCGCCGCCCGTGGCTACCAGTACTTTGTGCGTCATATTCTCTATAGGTTTTTTAGGCGGCAAATATATAAAAAAAAGCCCAGCGTGCGGCTGGGCTTTTCAGATTATTCAGGATTTTGAAATTATGCTTCAGCAGGAGCTTCAGCGCCTTCGGCAGCACCTTCTTCAGCACCCTCTTCCGTGGCCACCACGTTACGGGTCTGGTTGACGGAAACGATAACCTTGTTGGGGTTGTCGATGATGTCGAGGTTGTCGATGTTGATGTCGCTGATGCGGATCACATCTTCGATGTCCAAACCGGAAATGTCAGCGGTGATGTCCTCAGGAATGTTCTCCAAAAGACCGCGGACTTTCAACTTTCTGACTCTCTTGTGCAGGGAACCGCCCTTCAAGACGCCAGGGGAAGTACCCGTGATCTTGAACGGGATTTCAATGGTGATGGGCTTGTTGTCCACCACTTCGAGGAAATCGACATGCAGGAGCTTGTCGGTGATGGGGTGGAACTGGGTCTCTTGAACGATGGCGTTGACTGTTTTGCCGTCCAAAGTGACTTCAGCGTATTTAACTTCAGGAGTGTAAAGAAGCTGTCTGAACTGACCTTCTTCCACTACAAACATTTTCTGCTCTTTGCCACCGTAAAGAACACAAGGAATCATGCCTTGGTTACGTTGGGCTTTAGCATCTTTTTTCCCTACGTTCTCACGGGGAGAACCGCTAATAGATACTGATTTCATAATTTAACTTTTTGATTTAGTGAATAAAAAATGTGCTTTTTTTGCGGCGGCAAAAGTACAAAATATTCTTCAAACTCCCACAATCTTATCCTACTTTTCTTGAAAAAATAATAGCGGTTGCGGAAGTGGCTCATAATGAGGCATAAAAATTAATGTATAAAAGAACAAAGTTATTGAAAAAAACACTATTTTTGCACGCTTTTTTTGAAAATAATTAATGTATAACTAAATAAAGATTTGACATGGCAGCAATTAGCTCAATTCGTAAACACGGCGTGGCTCTGATGCTCATCATCGGCTTCGCATTACTCGCGTTTATTTTAGGCGACCTTTCACAGGTCTCCCGTACATTCTCTAACAAGAACATCATGACCAAGATCGATGGCAAGAAGATGGACAGAGTGTACAGTGAACAGTATGAACAAAACACCGCCCTCATGCGTCTTTTGCAGGAAAAATCTTCCTTCGACGAGAATGAGACTTACCAGATTCATGACATGACCTGGAGAAATATGCTTCAGAATGCTGTTGTGGACAAACAACTCAAAGCGCTCGGTTTGGAATACACCGACCAGATGATCGAGGACTTCAAGGCTGACATGCTGGCTAGTTTGAGCACCAACCGCCCCAACCAGTTCCTTGCCCAATTTGCCAACGCCCTTGCCAAATATTACGGTCCGGAAAACGCAATGTCTATCCTTTCCCACATGGATGAGTATGCCAACAATGACCAGGTGAAGGATCTGTACAACGCTTATCAGGCCATCGTGCGTTTTGCCCTCTCCTACGAGAAAGAATCCCACTATTCCGCCCTCGCGCAGAATGCCATCTATTTCTCCGACCCGATGGCAAAACAGTTGTCCAAAGACAACCAAATGGCAATGCTTTCCCTTATGCCAGTTAATCCCCAGGCACCCTCTTTCAGCAGCATCACCGCTTCCGTGGATGAGAAAGAGATGAAGGATTTCTACAACAAGCACAAAAATGACCTCTTTAATATTCATGAGAAAAACCGCGATATCGATGTGGCTGTGTTCCCCATCAATCCTACCCCCAACGACCTGAAAGCCATTGAGGATAGCGTTCGCGCCGATTTCCAAAAATTCATGGCCGCTACTTCCTTGGAAGCTTACAGCGCAGAAATGGGCAATGGTTCCGTGGACAGCACCTATTACAAGTCTGATGATATCAACCTTGATGTTCTCGACAGTCTGATCTTCAAGGCATCTGTCGGCTCCTTCATTGAACCTTATAATTATGAGAACCAGAAATGGTACTTCGGTAAGGTTTATGGTGGCGCTGCCCGTCCTGACTCCATCAATGTGGCTACTATTGAACTCCCGTTCAAGACCGCAGACAACACCACCGCCAAATACTCCAAATCCCAAGCCAAAGCTTTGGCCGACAGTTTGAAGACGGTTATTGCTGGCAACCAAGCATCCATCTTCCAACTCCAAGCCAACTATCTGAACGGCCGTCAGCAGACTGACTCTACTTTCTGGTTGCCCGAGAGAGGTACCATCCAAGAACTGTATAACAGTTTGCTGGCTACCCCCAATGGTGGCGTGTATGTGTATAAAGCCCCCAATGGTTATATCGTGTTCCAAGTGCTGGAGCGCACCGCCCCGATCGACAAGAGACAATTTGTATTGTATGATTACGACATCGCCGCTTCCGAAGCAACGGTCAATGCCATTAAATCACAAGCCAACCAGTTTGCCGCTTCCATCAACAATGCCGATGAATTGATGAGCACCGCTGCCAAGAAGGGTATCCAGACCGTGAAGGGCACCAATGTGCTTTCCATGGCTGCCAATATCGGTCAGTTGCCGAACTGCCGCGACATCGTCAGCTGGGCATTCTCCGATGATGTGGAGAAGAATGACATTTCCGATGTGATCAATGTGGACAGAATGTTCTACGCTGTGGCTTCCGTGAGAAATATCCGCAACGAGGGTGTTCAGAAATACAAAGATGTGAAAGGCGATATTGAAGCTATGCTGACTGGTGAAAAGAAAGTGGATATGGTGGCTGAGCAAGTGCGCAAAGCCCTCGCTTCTTCCGATATGCAGACCCTCGCCCAACAGTACGGTACTCAAGTGACCGACAGCGTGGTGGTTTTCTTCACGGGTGATGCTTATCAGAACCGTGGCATCGAGAACCGCGCTATTGCCGGTATCTTCAACGCACCGCAGAACAAACCTACCGCAGTCGCTGGTAAGAATATGGTATATGTGGTGGATGTGAAAGCCAAGAATAAGAATGAGGCCACCAAGGATCTGATGGCAGAGAAAAGCGCCCTTCAGAGTATGGTACTCGGCCGTGAACGTGGCGAAGCTACCCTGATCAACTATTTCGTGGAGAACACGAAAATCCTGGATAACCGCTGCAAATTCTATCAGAAATAAGGTTCTTACATAATATTATATAGTAAGCAGCATAGATCAAACTCTCAATATGAAGTGAATCTATGCTGCTTTTTTGTTTTTTTTTATAGATGTATATGAAACATACAAAATATTGTATTTCAGTTATTTGGATTCTTCTTTTGGGCACCATGACCGCCTTGGCCCAACCGGAAATCCAGCAGGCGCAGCAGGCGAATCGCACCAGTGGCATGGTGACGGGCAGCATCGTGGATGAGAACAACACCCCTTTGCAGTACGCCTCCGTCAATGTGAAGAAAGTGTCCGATTCCACCACCGTGCAGTATGGCGTGACAGACAACGAAGGGAAATTCTCTCTGGATGGCATACCGTTTGGAACCTATTTCGTGGAGATCCAGTTCATCGGTTATCAGAAGTCGGTTTCTGCGCCGTTTGTTATCAGCAAGGAGAATGCAGTGTATAAGATTTCCAAGTACAAGATGACCAACAAGAACAAGGAGATTGGCGAGGTGGTGATCAAGGCGCAGAAAGACATGCTGCAGACCAATCTGGACAAGACGGTGTTCAATATCGAGTCGAGTATCAATGCCACCGGACAGACCGCCGTGGAGGTTTTGGAGGAGATTCCATCCGTTTCGGTGGATGTGGAAGGCAATGTGAGTCTCCGTGGCAGCGAGAATGTGACTATTTTGGTGGAC
>DGGS01000190.1:9230-13562 GCA_002392325.1 Bacteroidales bacterium UBA3868 | reverse complement strand
GATTTTGGTGGACGGCCGCTCCACGAACCTCACCCTTGACCAGATTCCCGCCGATATGATTGAGAGCATTGAAGTGATCACCAACCCTTCGGCGCGTCTGGAACCCGACGGCATGGCCGGCATCCTGAATGTGATTCTCAAGAAGAAACGCGAGTCCGGTTTTAACGGTATGGTGACTTTGGGCGCATCCACGGCCTGCATCTATCAGAACAACAAGCACAATATCTTCTTGAACGGTTACAACGGGAACCTGAATTTCAACTATCATTATGGCAAGATAAACCTTTTCGTCAGCTATGGCTACAGACGGTTTGCTCATAAAAACGGGGGTTCCATGTGGCGCGACTCCTGGATAGGGGAGGAGATGAACAAACTCACCCAATTCAATGAGGGCGGCAACAAGGACGGTTTCCACAATGCCGCACTTTCCTTTGACTATTTCATCAACAAATACAATACCCTGACCTTTAATTTGAACGGTCATTTCGGCGGCATGAACCGCGATAGCCGTCTGCACTCGTCCACCATCCATTACGCGCAAGCGGATACCACCTTGCTGATGGATTATGACCAGACGGGCAACAATAGTAGGAAATTCAAGAGTGTAGATGCTTCCATTAGTTATAAAAAGACATTTCAGACACCAGGTATGGAACTGACTTCGGATCTTTTTTACACCCAACGCAACGGATTAGCGGTTGACTGGCAAAACCAGGACCACCACGAGGGCCGTGACGACTATTTCCAGAACACCTTCACCCGTAACCAACACCGCGACGCCTCAGCGCAAGTTGACTTCGTGACCCCTGTGGGCAATGGTGGCCGTATCGAAACCGGTTACAAGTTCTCCTATCGCAGCATTCTTCAGAATTACCGCTTCTACTCCGGCATCACGGAGACGGACACAGCGGAGGATGTGTCACAACGCAACGATTTTGACTTTTCCGAATACTTGAATGCGCTGTATTTCATCTATTCCAACACATTTTGGCAGAAATTGCAGGTGCAAGTCGGCCTTAGGGGTGAGGTGTCGTACACGATATCCGATTTGAAATCCATTGACACGGTGTACCGTTACCTGAATTACGGTCATTTTGCCCGTAATTTCTTCTTCCCGACGGTGCATTTGAAGTATGCCATCACGCCGGAGCACTCGCTGCAGTTCAGTTTCTCGCGCCGAGTGCAGCGCCCTCGGTTCCATCAGTTGAACCCGTTCATCGACTATTCTGACAAGGAGAACCTCACCTGCGGAAACCCTGCGCTGGAACCCGAATTCGCCAATTCGTTTGAGTTGGGCTACATGCTCACCAAGAACCAGACTTCGTTCAGCACGACTGTCTTTTACCGCCGGAGGACCAATCTGATTACCCGTAACACCGAATTGGACACCATGTTTGTGGATGGCGAGTATCTGCCATATACGATGACAACTTATATGAATTACAACAAGAGCCAGAACTATGGTATCGAACTGTTTTTCAGCCAGAAAGTGAAGAAAGTATGGAAAATCAACATTACCGGCAGTTTCTACCGCAATGTTATTGACAGCGACAACCTCTTGGATGAGAACCTTTCACGCGACTGGTCATGGAATGTGGGGGTGAATCAGACATTTACCGTAGGTAAGGACTTTGACATCCAGCTCAATTTCCGCTACCGCTCACCGTCGCTTACCGCCGGCAGTATGGGTTGGTGGATGAACGGAGTGGGGCAGGGACGCCGTTCCGCCAATTATCGGCTCAATTTGGGTGTGAAGAAAGGTTTCTTGAATAATTCGCTGGTGGTGAGTCTTAATGTGCGCAACATGCTTTATTTTATACCTAAAGTGCGCCAGATGCAGATCCGCTCGTGGCAGAATTGTGCGGTGTATGACGAGTATTATGAGCCAACCGCCGATAACGCCTATTACTCCTACAGTGTGCGTGAGAATCAGGGCTTTAACATCTCGTTGAATGTCACATACAAGCTGAATAATTACAAGAGCAGGCAGCAGCGGAGTTCGGATGATGAGGAATATTCCGGAGAGGAAATGTAAAATTTGAGGAGGTGCTTGAACGCCTCCACATTTTTTTTATCTTTGCAGGCTAATTGATTAGATATGGTTAAAAGATTTTTTGCGCTGCTTCTGGTCTGCTGTATGGGGCTTCAACTCATGGCGCAGACGGAGACTACGCCTTACACAGGCAACGAAAAAAAGGAAAAAGAAAGCAAGCCGGTGGTGTTCCGCGACCGCCTGATTATGGATATATACCACTCGTTTTGGATGAATATGCCAAAGGAGGTCACCCATTTGAAGTTTGATCCGGGCTTCACCATTTCTGCGATTTGGGACTTCAAAATCAAAGAAAAGCCTTTGGCTTTCGGTTTGGGTGTTGGTGTCTCATATTACACCCAGTTCAGCAATTCCCTGCTTCGTTATGATGAAAACACCGATTTGATGCGGTATTATGTGCTGGCGGATAATGTGGAGTATAAACTCCTCAAGATGAATTATTTGAATGTGAACATTCCGTTGGAATTCCGATATCGCAATCCGAATGGGTTCAAGTTCTCCGTGGGTGCGCGCGTGGGTTTGATTTGCGAGGTCTCGCAGAAATATAAAGGCCAGGTCCCTGAAACCGCCAGCGACACGACGATGTATAAGAATTTGCGCTTTGAAAACAAGATGAAGTACAATGTGGATGTCTATACCCGCATAGGATGGAAATTCATCAATGCGTATTACAGTTTCCAGCCCACACCATTGTTCACGGTGGGCAAAGGTCCTAAAATCTGTCCGATGTCTGTCGGTATTTCGTTGAGTATTTTTTAATCGGTTAACTATAATCAAAAAACACGCTTATGACAGCTTTTTACCTCATGATTATCCTTTTCATTATAGGATATACATGTATTGCTTTGGAGCATCCTTTGAAAATCAACAAGACGGCGACCGCTCTTCTGTTGGGCGTCTTGATCTGGCTTTGCTACATTCTGACTGGTCCCGCCATTTATGAGGCGACGGGTTTCGGGGCAGGATTCCAGGCCTTTGTGGAGTCGCATCCGGGCGCTTCGTTTGTGGATTACATCACCAAAAGTGAGTTGATTGAGCACTTGGGCGACATCTCGGAGATTCTCTTTTACTTGATGGGAGCTATGACCGTAGTGGAATTGATTGATTCTCACGGTGGTTTCAACATCATCACGGATCGGATTACGACCCGAAGCAAGGTGAAACTGCTGTGGATACTGTCATTTGTCACATTTTTCCTCTCGGCAGTGTTGGACAACCTGACGACAGCCATTGTGATGGTGGCGCTCTTGCGCAAGTTGCTGGCCGACAAGCATGACCGTTGGTTCTTTGGCGGTATGGTGATTTTGGCTGCCAATGCGGGCGGAGCGTGGTCTCCCATTGGCGATGTCACCACGATTATGTTGTGGATCGCTGGCAAGATCTCCTCTGGCACGGTTATCGTGCAATGTATCGTACCGAGTCTCATCTCCATGATTATCCCGTTGATTGTGATTTCCTTCATGGAGCGCGGCGAATTGCCGGAAGTTCCGAAGACATCCGACGATTTAGTGCAAGCCAAAATTCCTGTCTGGCGTCGTAATCTTATTTTCTGTCTGGGTATTGCCGCTCTGATTTTCGTTCCGATTTTCAAGACACTTACGCACCTGAAACCCTATATGGGCATCATGCTGGGCCTGTCCGTGCTTTGGATCACAACGGAAATTCTCAATCGTAAAGACGAGAATATCAACGACAAACTGGCTATTACGCAAGTGCTCACGCGTATTGACCTTCCGAGCATTCTCTTCTTCCTCGGCATCTTGTTAGCCGTGGCCGGACTGCAGAGCGCCGGACATCTTTCTATGCTGGCAGGCGGTTTGGACAATGTCTTTAACGGCAACTATTACATCATTGACATGGTAATTGGTGGTTTGTCCTCCATCGTGGACAATGTTCCGTTGGTGGCAGGTGCCATGGGCATGTACACATTCCCGATTGATGATCCGTTCTGGATATTCCTGACCTACTGTGCGGGTACGGGCGGCAGCTTGCTGATTATCGGTTCCGCTGCGGGTGTTGCCGTTATGGGTATGGAGAAAATCGACTTCATCTGGTATCTCAAGCACATCACTCCCTATGCGTTGCTGGGTTATCTGGCAGGTGCCGGCGCGTATGTGCTGATGGAGATTTTCCTGTTCTTGTAAGGAAGATATAATAGTTGATAGATATCGGTTGCGCTTTCAGAAATGGGGGCGCAACTATTTTTTTGTCATGATTTAGTATTCCCCGTAAAACAGTAGTTTCCGCTCAACGCTAATGCGTCTCGCGGAATGGTGTGC
>DGGS01000190.1:0-9157 GCA_002392325.1 Bacteroidales bacterium UBA3868 | reverse complement strand
TAGAGAACGGCGGAATCCTAACCAAACGACCGTCCTGTCAGCTTAACTCCTGGTTCATGGCCAATTTTTCCCCTGAACTCGTGTCGGATGCAGCCGTGATTATTGGGAATTGGTGTCAAACCACCGGATCCCCGCAATATTTCCGTCTTAGGCATTTCTCGCAGTGCAGGCCCATCCACACCTCGTCGAATTGTTGCATTGCCTGACGTACCAGTTCGGGTTCGTCGGTGAGGATGCCCGCCTCGAAATTGCGGGTGTTGGCCCCTTTCATCCCGATACCCGCGCCCGTGAGGTTGGCGCTGCCGAGATAGGCCGCACTGCCGTCGAAGACGAGCATCTTGAAGTGGACCCGGGGACAGAGTACTCGCTCCAACCCTTTCGCTAACGATGGGTACTTGTCGAAGTCCTCGCGAAAGGCCGGACCCGGCTCCTTGGCGTGGATGAGGCGCACCTCCACGCCCTTGCGCACCAACTGTGCCAGTACTGCGAGGAACGGCAGCGTACCGTCCCCGACTTTCACATAGAGGTCCTTGATGTCCGCCGTGCCAATCCACAGCGACTTCCTGACGGAGGCCACGCGGGAGAGGACGAGGTTGTAATGGTCGGTGTTGGAGATGTAGGTGAGCATAGTATCAGTTGTTTCGGTTAATCAGATTTACCACTACTTTAACCATCACATCCTTCTCTTCGGGTTTGCTTTCGGCTATCATTAAGGTTAAAGCGGCGAGAGTGTTGTCGGCAATGCGTTTGCGGCCATCGGGGGCGTATAGTATGCTGTTGCGGAAGAGAAACCAGATGAACAGGGTAGCGGCGATGCGCTTGTTGCCATCCGAGAACGAATGGTTTTTGACAACCAGATAGAGCAGCATGGCAGCTTTCTCTTCTACAGATGGGTACAGTTCTTGTCCGTCAAAAGTCTGATAGATCTGCCCAATGGAACTTTTGAAAGAACCGTCTTTCTCGTTGCCGAAAAGGGCACTCTCCCCAAAGCGTTTCTTGAGTTGGGCTATGGTCTCCATGGCGTTCTCATAGGTGGCGTGGAACTGCGATTCTGTAGTGATGGAATCCACAGTGAGTTTCTGGTAGTCGTAGAGGTCGAGCACCTGCAGGGCGTAGGCGTAATCCGACACCACTTGGAACAGCGAGTCATAGTCACTGCTCGTGAGGGGACGGTGCGATTCGATGGTACGCCCCAAGAGTTGTACCATCTGGTTCAACTCGCGGTATTTCTGCTCCGTAAGTTTGTTTTTAATGGCGAACCCCTTGACGAGGTACTCTTTCAGCACGCGGTTGGCCCAGATGCGAAACAGCGTGCCGTTGCGGCTTTTCACGCGGTAACCGACTGAGATGATGACATCGAGGTTGTAGAGCGTAGTAAAATAGGTCTGGTCACCGTCAACACCCATGTGTGCAAATTTTGCACATGTGGTCTCGGCATCCAGTTCACCTTCTTTGTACACATTTGCAATATGCCGTGCTATGACAGTACGGTCTTTTTGGAACAATTGTGACATTTGGGCTTGTGAAAGCCATACGGTTTCGTTTTCCAGCCGCACATCAATTGCGGTGTTGCCATCTTCGGTTTGATAGATAACAATTTGATCGTTAATGTTTTTCATATTCTTTTTGTTTAAATGGGTTAGTTTGCAAAGATAGTGATTTTCACACAAAAAAAGGAAGGGGTATCATTTTCCCTGCATTGTTGTGGCGTTCCTACAACAGTCGCATCGCAATCCTTGCGCACGCCTCCGCGTCGGCGAGGGCGTGGTGGTGGTTGGTCATCGGGCAGCCGCAGGCCTCGGCAACGGTGTGCAGCTGGTGGTTGGGCAGACGGCGACCGAAATGACGGCGAGAAGCCCGGCAAGTACAGTGGAATTCATAGTCGGGATAGTCCATCTGATAGACTTGGAACACCGCCTTGAGGCAGCCCTCATCGAAGGGACTGTTGTGTGCCACCAAGGGCAACCCTTCAATCAGCGGCTCGATCTGCCGCCATACGATGGGGAACACAGGCGCGTTGTCGGTGTCCTCGTGCGAGAGTCCGTGCACCTCCTGGCAGAACCAGGCGTAGAAGTCGGGTTCGGGATGAATGAGCGAGTAGAACGTGTCGGTGATGACACCGCCGCGCACAACCACCACACCCACGCTGCACACGCTGCTGCGATGCCCGTTGGCGGTTTCGAAATCTATGGCAGCAAAGTCGGTCATGTCAGTTTTGACTTTTTCCTTTGAATATCACATCTTTTTTTATCCCTGATAACCGCAACAACCGCGTGGCGAAACCGTACACCAGCGCCACGCCGCCCATGATGAGCAGGGCATACACCACATGACAATGCAGAATCCTCGTTGATATGACAGCGGTGGGAATGAGCAGCATAGTGAAAACCAGACATGACAGCCAAGGAAGCGTGCGCAAAGGAACACGCAATTCTTTCAGGGCGATAATGAACTGGAGTAAAGAAACCACCGACTGGGTGCTCAAACTGGCGATGGCTGCCCCGCGTGCCTGCATCCTCGGAATCAGGATGATGTTGATCAACACATTAACCAGAATGCCCACTAACGCCGTGATATTCAGTTTTTTCATACTTCCATTAGCCGTGAGCAGCGTGCCGAACACATAAGTGAATGATATGGGTATGATGCAGGGAATCAGCAACGAGAAGACACGGATGCTTGCCGTGATGTGATTGTCGTATAACAAGCTGATTACAGGTGTTTTATAGCATAGCAAAATGACGGTCGCACTGACCGCAAACACATATAATAGCGAAAATGCCGTGCGCACAATGGGCTGAATGTCTTCCTTCTCTTTCAGCATCTTGGAAAACAAAGGAAGCAGAATTACGGAAAACAAATACGCAATCATGACCAAGGCGTCCAACAACCGGAAGGCCATGGCATATATGCCCGCTTGTGTGGTACCCACACCGGAAGGCAGTATTCGCTCCAGCATCACCGAGTCGATACGATTGTAACAGACAATAAGCAGTGCCAGTGTGGCGAATGGCAGACTGCGTTTCAGCACCATCAGGAAAAACGGCCTGTTCCAATGCAAACCACTCAACCGCGATTTGTACAAAACAATGCTGAGCGCCACCAAAACAGACACACAATAGGCGATGGTTTGGCTGTAAACGAACCATTCGATCCGCATCGGCACCGATGTGACATTCCCCCAAAGCAAGACGCTGCACAGGATAATCATGATGAGCCGGTCGAGCACCGAAAGCACACTGTCGGTCTTGAACATCAGCAGGGCAGAGATGTTGGAACGCAGATAGAGCAGGAAAGCGTTTAGGAAATGGTTGATGGAAATCCAGAAAAGCAGTCTCAGCATGCCCCCACGATAACCAATGATGAGCGCCACCGCAAACACCACAATCATGTACACGACGGCCAGCAGAAAACGCAATATGATGATGCTGGACAGATGCTTGTCCAGCAACTGGTTGTTTTGTGCTATGTTGCGATTGTTGAAATTGGTGGTCCCCATGTCCAACAGGATGCTGAACATGTAGGAGAAATTGAAAATGGCGAAGTACAGTCCATACGATTCCGCACCCACCTGGTTTTGCACACCGACATCAATACCCAAAATCCAAAAGGGCTTGATGAGCAGGTTCAGGAAGATTAGAAAGCAAATGTTAAAGACAAAGTCTTTCTGCTTCATACTGCACTACATGACAATGTTGATGATTCGTTTGGGAACGATAATGATTTTCTTGGGCGCGGCGCCTGCCAGCCATTTCTGCACATCGGCATTCTCCAGCAGTATCGGTTCGATTTCCTTCTGGGTGTAAGATACCGGGAATGAGAGTTTCAGACGCATCTTGCCGTTGAAGGAGACAGGGTAGATGAAGTCGGTTTCCTGCATGTAGGATTCGTCATACTTCGGAAAATCGGCTTTGGTAATGGAATCCGCATGTCCAAGTTGAGACCAGAGTTCTTCGGTGATGTGCGGCGCGTAGGCGGACATCAGAATGCACAACGGTTCCAGAATCTTGCGCTTGTTGCACTTGGCGTCAGCCAACTCGTTTGTGCAGATCATGAAGGCGCTGATAGCGGTGTTGAACGAGAATTTCTCGTTGTCCTCCTCGATTTTCTTGATGGTTTTGTGCAAAGTCTTGTACTCCTCACGAGTGGGCTCCTCCTCGGAGATGCTCCATTCGTTGTTTTGGGAGTTGAAAAGACGCCAGAACTTCTTGATGAAACGGAAAACACCCTCAATGCCGTTGGTGTCCCAAGGTTTGGCCATCTCAATGGGCCCGAGGAACATTTCGTACATTCTCAAGGTGTCGGCGCCGTATTTTTCCACCAGATCGTCCGGATTCTGCACATTGTATTTCGATTTGGACATTTTCTCCACTTCCCAACCGCAGACATATTGTCCGTTCTCCAAAATGAACTCCGCATCGGCAAAGTCGGGCATCCATTGTTTGAACGCCTCGATGTCCAGAATGTCATTGTGTACAATATTGACATCCACATGGATAGGGGTGACTTCATATTGGCCTTTCAGTCCGTTGGAAACATACTGGTTGGTGCCCACGATACGGTAAACGAAGTTGGAACGGCCTTGGATCATGCCCTGGTTGATGAGTTTCTTGAAGGGTTCGTCTTCGCAGGACAGACCGATGTCGAAGAGGAATTTGTTCCAGAAACGGGAATAAATCAAGTGTCCGGTGGCGTGCTCCGCACCGCCCACATACAGATCCACATTGCGCCAATATTGGTTGGCCTCTTTGGAGAAGTATTCCTTGTCGTTATGCGGGTCCATGTAGCGGAGGTAATAGCCGGAGGAACCGGCGAATCCGGGCATGGTGTTGTATTCTTTCGGGTATCCGTTGTAAGTCCAGTCCTTGGCGCGTGCCAACGGCGGCTCGCCCGTCTCGGTGGGCTGGAATTTGTCGATTTCAGGCAGTTCCACGGGCAGCTCGTTCTCGGGGATGGCGTAGGGCATGCCGTCTTTGTAATAGATGGGGAAGGGTTCTCCCCAGTAGCGCTGGCGGCTGAAAATGGCGTCGCGCAAACGGTAGTTCACCGTGCCGTAACCGATGCCCATCTCCACCACTTTGTTGATGATGGCCTTGCCGCCCTCTTTCACACTCATGCCGTTGATGAAGTCGGAATTGACACACACACCGCTCTTGCTGTCCATGGATTCTGTCCAGGTGGCAGGGTCGCTGACCTCATCCAACGACGGCGCGATGACTTGGCGGATAGGCAGGTTGAAATGGCGTGCGAATGCGAAGTCGCGGCTGTCGTGTGCGGGCACGGCCATGATGGCTCCGGTGCCGTAGTCTGACAACACATAATCGCTTACCCATATGGGGATCGGCTCTCCGCTGATGGGGTTCACGGCGAATGCACCGGTGAACACGCCGCTCACTTTCTTGACCTCCGCCTGACGCTCGCGCTCGGAACGGTTCTTGGCCCAAGTCACATATGCCTCCACCTCTGCTTTTTGCTCCGGCGTGGTGATGGTGGGTATCATTTCGTGTTCAGGACATAACACCATGAAGGTGACACCGAAGATGGTGTCGGGGCGGGTGGTGAAGATTTCAAAGGCGGGCTCGTTGCGCAAACCGTCCCAGTTGCCCATATACAAGTCTTTCCAGTCGGATGTGTCTTGTTTGGCCAGCGGGAACCACACGGCGGCACCTTCGCTGCGACCGATCCAGTTGCGCTGGATCTCTTTGAGAGAGTCGGTCCATTCCACCTTCTCCAGTCCTTGCAGCAAACGCTCCGCGTAGGCGGAAACACGCAAGATCCATTGTCTCATAAGTTTGCGCTCCACAGGGAAACCGCCACGCACCGAAAGTCCGTTCACCACCTCGTCGTTGGCCAATACAGTGCCCAAACCGGAGCACCAGTTCACCCAAGTGTCGGCCAGATAGGCGAGACGGTAGTTCATCAGTGTGTTTTGTTGCTCTTTCTCCGACATCTTTTGCCAGTCCTCTGCACTGAACGACAGCTCTTCGGAGCAGGCGGCATTCAGATTGTCGGTTCCTTGAGCGTTGAAATGCTCTATCAAGGTGCTGATAGGCATGGCCTTATCGGCATCTTTGTCGTAGTAGGAGTTGAAAAGTTGGATGAATGTCCACTGCGTCCATTTATAATAGTCAGGGTCGCAGGTGCGGAACTCGCGGTCCCAATCGTAACTGAAACCGATCTTGTCCAACTGCTCGCGATAGCGTTTCACATTCTTCTCAGTAGTGATGGCCGGGTGCTGGCCGGTTTGGATGGCGTACTGCTCGGCGGGCAGGCCGAAAGCGTCGTAACCCATCGGGTGCAGCACATTGAAACCCTTCTGGCGTTTGTAACGGGAGTATATGTCCGAGGCAATGTAGCCCAGCGGGTGCCCTACGTGCAAGCCTGCACCGGAAGGGTAGGGGAACATGTCCAGAACATAGTATTTGGGTTTGGATTCGTCAATCTCGGTTTTGTAAATCTGTTTCTCTTTCCAGATTTTCTGCCATTTGGCTTCAATTTCGCGATAGTTGTATTCCATTTGCTTGAATCAGAATTATTTAGTCGTTGAGATATTATTTGTTGATGATGATTTTTCTGTGATCCACGGCTTTGCCGTCCGCATCAATCATGCGGAGCACATAGGCGCCGTTGGCGAACGGGGTGCAGTCCACTTGCGTTTGCGTTTCCGTAACAGGATTGCGAAGCACACATCTGCCAAATTGGTCAATCAGCTCAATGTTGCGGATTTGCAAACTGGCATTTTCAAAGTTGATGTTGAGCGACTGCGAAACGGGATTGGGGTAAACGAGAATCCGGGTGTCGTTGGTGTACTCTTCCACACCAACATTGCAGCGGATTAGAAGACTCGTGTCGGCATATCCGCAGGAGTTGATGGCTTTCACCATAAGTGTGCCGTTACCTGACGATTGGATGTTTAGAAATACGCTGTTGATGTTGCTGTTAGACAATGTCCAACGCGGATTGGAAATGCTCCATTCGAAAATATTGGCATAACTGACGTCCGTGAGCTGGTAGATGAAGTTTCCATAGTTGGAAACGACAGCGTTGCCTGAAATGCCGCTGTTGATGACCGGCACCGGTTTGACGGTCAGCGTGAGTGTGGATATGCTGTCGCAACCATAGACGCTTTGCAGACTGTCCACGAATACAAAAGTGCCGGGCTCATCTTGTGTGGGTATGTTGAAACCATATTGGTTGAAACTGCTGCCTTGGCAGATTTCAGCGGTGAACTGATTTTGGAAGTTGGGGTGCAGCGTGACTGTTTTGTTGGAATAGTTGCTGCAGCCGTTGCTGTGTGTGACAGTCACAAAATAAGTGCTGGTTTCAAAAGGCGTTATGTTGATGGTTTGTGATGTGCTTCCGTTGCTCCACGAGTATTGGGCGTTCTCTGAAACCGTCAGATAACCGGCCTCGCCCTCGCAAAGGTCGAATGTTCCGGTGATTTCAGCGTTGGGAACAGTCAGTGTGGTGACGGTAAAGGAGGTGTCGGAGGAACATCCGTAATTGTTGGTTGTCGTCACGGAGTAGTCGCCTCCAGTGGTCAGCACAAGCGAACTTTGGTTTGAACCGTTGCTCCAGTGGTAAGTGCTGCCACCGCTGGCCATAATGGTGGAGGTGGAATTCGAACAGAATGTGGTTGCTCCAGTCAGCGAAATCCGAGGCGTCGGGTTGACGGTCACGGCTAAAGACGCGCTGTTGCTGCAGCCCGCTGCGTTGGTGGCTATAACCGCATAATTGCCGCTTTGCGTTACGGAGATGTGGTCGCTGGTGCTGCCGTTCACCCATTGGTATGAAGTGCCGCCGATGGCTGTGAGCGTGGTGCTCTCACCCTCGCAGATGGTGGTGGTTCCGTTGATTTGCACAGTGGGCTTGGCATCGATATTGACCACTTTGCTGGCGGTGGCCAGACACCCGTTGTAACCATAGCCGGTCACCGTATAGGTGGTGGTGGTAGTGGGCATTACTTGGATCGTGGAACTGGTCTCGCCCGTGCTCCAGACATATTGCGTGGCGCCTCCGGCGGTAAGGGTGTCCGTGTTGCCCTCGCAGATGTTGCTTTTGCCTGATATGGTGATGGATGGCAAATTCATGGAGGTGACCAGCACCGATTCGGTGTTCTGGCAACCCAAAGAGTTGGTGGCCGTGACCGAGTAGGTGCCCACCTGGCTGATGGAGATGGAATGCGTGTTCTCGCCGTTGGACCAGGTGTAATAGGAACCGCCCGTGGCGGTAAGCGTGGTGGAACCGCCTTCACAGAAGGAACGGTTGCCCAATATGTTGATAGACGGGATGACATTCACCGTTACCGTGGCCGATACATTGGCGCGGCATCCGAATTGGTCGGTGGCGGTAACCGTATAGGTGAGATTTGAGGATGGACTAACGGATATCTGGGCGGAGGTGTGCCCGTTGGACCACATGTAGGAAACGCCGCCCGTGGCGGTCAGCGTGGTGCTGTTGCCGCGACAGATGGTGGTGGATCCGGTGATGTACGGGATGGGCAACGGATGCACAACCACCGTGCGGTTCGCCGTGTTGCTGCACCCAAAAGCATTGTATGCGGTAACTCGATAAGTGTTGGATGAACTTACGGTAGTGATGCCGTTGGTGTCACCTGAGCTCCAAATATAACTGCATGGCATGTTTGCCGATGCTGTGAGTTGGGTGGTTTCGCCCGCACAAATGGAGGTGCTGCCGCTGATGGACACCTGTGGCCGTTCGTTTACGGTCAAAGTGGTGCTCAAAACGACACTGCAGGAACTGGAATTGGTGACGGTGACTGTATAACTGCCCGGTGTGTTGACCGTTATGCTGTTGGTGTTGTTGCCGTTTGACCAGTGATAGGTGTAACCGGCATTGTATGTGGCTGATAGCGTGGCGCTCTGCCCTTGACAGATGGTCGTGTTCTCCGTGATGGTGGCCACCGGCAGCGGATTGGTGCTCACATTGATGCTGGTGGAGGATGCGCACCCTTGGGCGTTGGACACGGTTACGCTGTATGTGCCTGCCGTATTCACATAGATGGTGCTGTATGACAAACCGTTACTCCAATGGTAACTGGATCCTGCCGATGCGTTTAAAGCCGTATTGGTGTTCTGGCAAATGGTGATGTTGCCGTTGCTCATACCGTTGATGAGCACAGTGGGTCTGGCAATGG
>DGGS01000195.1 GCA_002392325.1 Bacteroidales bacterium UBA3868 | reverse complement strand
TTGTTGGTCAAGTCGTTGTAGTTGCCGCTGGTGGCTACCGTAGCGAGATTCGGTTTGTTGAGAATGTAGGACACGCTGGAGGGGTTGGTCTCGTTCCAGTTCACCTGCTGTTGCACAATCGTGCCGCCGGAACTGCTGCTGTTCGGGATGGTGTGCTGGTGGGTGCCCGTGGCATCCGTGATGGTGAGCACGGTGCCGGCATCACCGGTAGTCACATTAATGGTCGGTGACAAGCCGTTTTGGCCATTGGTGCCGTTCGTTACGGTGAAGTTGGAGGTGGTGCCATTGGTGTAGTGGATGGTGTAGGTGTCCACATTGCCGCTTGTCACCGGTCCCGTGACATAGGAAATGCCATTGCCTGCGGCTCCGTTTTCGCCGTCAACACCGTTACGCAAGACATACTGTTGTGCGTTGCCGCCCGGAGGCGTCATCGTGAGCACATAACCCGTATCGGTTTGCGTTACATTGAAGGTGGGCACAGCGGCGTTGGTGATATAACCGGCGTCATTCTGGAAGGCGCTCACATTGGTGGGTACCGTCGGAATGGTGGGTTTGTTCTGGATGTAGGCGGGAGAAGCGGTGTTGGTCTCATTCCAGTTCGATTGCACGGGGGCGGGAATGTTGGCCACCGTTTGCTGCAAATTGCTTATGTTGTTTTGCATAGTGTCGATGCTGCTTTGCATGTTGTTGACACTGTTGCTCATATTGGTTACACTGTTGCTCAAGTTGGAGACATTGTTGTTCAGGTTGGTGACATCCTGTCCGGTAAGGTAACCGGCATCGTTGTTCAGCTGGCTGATGTTGGTGGGGATGGTCGGTTTGTTCAGGAGGTCGTTGTAGTTGCCGCTGGTGGCCACGGTGGCCAGAGAGGGCTTGTTGAGGATGTAGGTCACGCTGGCGGGGTTGGTCTCGTTCCAGTTAACCTGCTGTTGCACGATCGTGCCGCCGGAGCTGGAACCGCCGCCTGTCGGGATGAGGTATTGGTTGGTGCCGTTAACATCGGTGATGGTGAGCACCATGCCAGCAGCACCCGTGTCCACGGTAATGGTGGGTGAGAAACCAGGGGTGCCAGGATCACCGGGGCTGCCAGGATCACCAGGCGTTCCGTCCACACCATTGGTCACCGTATATGTGGAGGTGGTGTGGTTACTATAATATATTGTGTATGTGTCCACATTGGCTACGCTACCGGTCTTGGCCACGGAGTCGATGCCCACGCCGTCTTGACCGTCATTTCCGTCGTTTCCGGGCGTTCCGACCAGAGAGGCGAGGAAGTCAGCCTCTGAGCCCGTGTTGCCGGCATTAAGCCACAATTGGTAGGCGGAGAGACCGTCGTTGCCTGCAGGACCGGCAGGACCTTGTCCGCCGGTGGGCAGGAAATAGGTTTGCGGGGTTCCGCCGGGTTGTACAACGCTGATCACATAACCTGAGTCAACCGGCACAATGCCGAAGGCGGGCACATTGCCTGCCTTCTCGGCGTAAAGGGCGTAGGGTACGCTCAGCAACTGCTGCGTGCCTTCAATGCTGTAGTTGATGCCGCCATCAGGATCTATTTCCGATTTGAGGAAGTAAGGACCATTGGCCCAGTTGACAGTGGCCATGGAACCGCTCACGGCAGTGCCGTTGCCCACTTCAAGGGTGAGCAGTCCATTGGCGTTGGTGGTGACGAAGTGCGTCTCCACATACACGGGCGTGCCGTTCACACCGCCCTGCAAAATGGAGATTTTGGCCGAAACACTCTGATTGGTGACCAAAGTGTTGCTGGTGTTGCGCACCACGGCCTGGTAACTCATCTTCTGCGGCGCCTGCGCGAACAGCGCAGTCACAGAGAGTAATAAAGCGGAAAGGAAAAGTAAATGCTTTTTCATAACCTTGGGTTTTTATGGGTAATACTAAATTAATTTCTCCAAACAAGAAAATATCACCTTGCAAAAATAAGTAAAAGGATAATTGCTCCGTATGAGTAAATTTACTTATTTTTAACAGAAAACGCAAAGTTATCAACAAACGATTGTTTACCAGCTAGTTGTGCACTATTCCGTGCTCAAACACATAATTGATGAGTTCGGCGGTGCTGTTGAATCCTAATTTCTTGAAAATGTTGTTTTTGTGGTTTTCTACGGTCCGGGTGCTGATATTCAATTCTTCTGATATCTGTTTTACGGACAATCCTTTGGCGCAATACCGCATGATGTCCAGTTCGCGGGAGGTGAAGATGTCGAGCGCTTGGGCCTTGGCGGTGCTTACGGCATGCAGAATCTCCGTGATGTCCTTGCCGTAATATTCGATGCCGCTATAGACGGAGGTTATGGCTGCCTCAAGGGTGCTGATGTCGGCGAACTTGCTGATGAACCCCCCGATGCCCAGATCGATGAGTTGGAGTATGTTTTCCCGTGTGGTGTCGGCAGAGATGACCAGCACCTTGGTGTCGGCCCCGCGCGAGCGCAGGAACTGGACGATTTCAGAGCCGTTGCCGTCGGGAAGCATCAGGTCGAGCAAAACTATGTCCACCTTTTCCAACTGTTTCAGCAATTCCTTGGCCTCATGCACACTGCCAGCTTCGGCCACGATTCGGCAGTTGGACGAGCCGGAATTCAGCGCCAGACTGATACCCATGCGGGTCAGCGTCTGATCTTCCACTAATAATACATTGATGCAGGACATGCTATTTGGTTTTATGTTTGAAAATTCGTTGGGCGGAATCGGGGTTCTTGGGGAGATGCAGTGAGAAGGTGCTGCCTTTGTTCTTTTCGCTGGTGACGGTCAGTTTGCCATGCGCCTTCTCCGCCAATTCCTGACATACCACCATGCCGATGCCGGATCCCTTTTCTCCTCCCGTTCCTAAAGTGGATTTGCCGCGGAGTGTGAAGATGGTGTTGATTTGCTCCGGAGTCAAACCGACGCCGTGGTCTGAAACGGAGAGGATTTTCTCTTGCGCAGACTCAAAACAGGATATTTCTACAGAACTGTCAGGATATGAGAATTTTATGGCGTTTGAGAGCAGGTTTCTCAAAATGGTTTCCACAAAATTGATGTCTGAATTGATGAAGTTGTTTTCCTGAATGTTCTGCTCAATGGTGATGTTCTTTTTCTTGGCTTGCCCCTCTACCAGACGGATACTGTTGCGGGACACGGAGTTCAAGTCGATGCGGATAGGTTTGAAAGGCAATCGTCCGCTTTCCCATGACGCCCATTCCAAGAGGTTGATTAATAGTTCGCTAAGAGATTCGTTGGATTGCTTGAGGGCGGTCAATTGCTGCTTTTTCGTGACATCGTCAATTTGATCATAATGGTCGCAGATGAAATTCAGCACCTGCTTTTGCGAAGCCACCGGATTCTTCAAGTCGTGCGACACGATGGAGAAGATACGGTCGCGCTGGGCACTCAGGTTGGTAAGCTCGATGTTCCTTTTCTTGCGGGCGCGTGCCAGGAAATACAAGGAAATGGCAATGGTGAGAATGAGGGCCATCACGCTGGTGAGTGCGAAGATGACATAGTTGCGGTTGTGCAACTTCACTTTCTGGAGCTCAAGTTCCTGCTCGGTCTCGGAGTTCTCGTATTTCACCTGGTACTCGCTGACCAGCTTCTTGTATTCCTCTTTGTTGAGGGAGTCTTTGTTTTGGGAACTCTTTTCAAGATAAAATAAAGCGCGGTTCAAATCATAGGTTTTCTTGTAAAGCAAGTACAAGTGGTTTTGAATGCGCCAAAGCAGGGGTTTGAAGTTGATGTCCTTGCAAAGCTGCTCACCCTCAAGAAGGTGCTTTTCGGCTTCGTTAAACTCGTTGAGTTCCGTTTCGCAAATGCCTAATTGCTTGAGTGTGATTATTTTGTCGATGGTGTTGTGGGTCTTCTCAAAAATCTGAAGGGCTTGCAGGCAGATGTCTTTGCATTGTCTCCATTGTTTCAGGGAGATGAGTATGTCTGCCTTTTGCGAAAGCCGGATGCCGACTTTTTCCGTACGGTTTGCCTTTCTGTCAAGTTCCAGCGCCTCGTTTATGCATTCCAGCGCCTCTTCGTTGCGATGCATGTTGGCCAGAATCTCGCACTTGATGCCCAACCGGATGGCCAGCGCCTTTCCCTGGTCGGAATGGTTGTCGCGCTCCAAATCGATGGCTTGGTTGATGTAAAGCAGGGCCTCGTCCATGTGCTCAGTGGCATAATAGATGGCGGCCAGTGAGTTGAGCGCGCTGCTCTGAATCTTCTTGTCTTTCAGTTCTTTGCCGATGTTGAGGTCCTTTTGGGCATATTGTAGCGCCAAGGAGAAATCTCCAGTCCGCTGGTAGGCCACATTCAATATCTCATAACATTCGGAAAACCAGCGAAGCGAGTCCTTGGGAACGGCATTTTCAGCCGTTTTTCCGCACTTGATGGATTCCGGGAACATGCTTTTCATGTAATAATGGTTTGCCATGCCCAGTGAAACCAACATGTGGGCGTTTTTCCGGTCTTCCTTGAACCGGGGGTCAATGGCATGATTGTAATATTCCTCATCTATGAAAATCTGGATGAGTTGTTGGGCGTAATGCCCCTGATTGTTGCCGCCTTTCTGGTATTTGGAGTAAAGGGTATCCACATTTGCGGCAAAGAGAATGCTCGGAACGAGCAGAAAGGCAATTGCGAACAGTTTTTTCATCACCTCTGTTTTTAACTTTGCAAAAATAAAAATTATTTTTTTGAAATCTCGCAAAAAATAGTTAGTTTTGCAACTTGTTTAACCAATATCACCAACCTTTAAAATTATATCATTATGGCAGAAATGAATGAACAAGCCCCCGAAAAACAAGGATTCTTCCTGAAAATCAAGAATTTCTTCAAAAAATCATCAAAAACGGTCTCTAATAAGGTGGACGATATGATTGATGATGTGAAAGAGTCGGAATATGGTGAGAAAGTTTCCCAAATGGCCAAGAATGTGGGCGACAAGGCACGCGATGTCATAGAGGATGTGAAAGACAGCAAGTTTGCTGAGAAAGTATCCGAAACAGCTAAGAATGTGGGCGACAAAGCACGCGATGTCATAGAGGATGTGAAAGACAGTAAGTTCGCTGAGAAAGTGGGCGATGCGAAAGATGTTGTGGTGGAGAAAGCGAAAGAGTTCGGCGGTGAAGTTTCCGATTTCTATAACAGAAAAGTGAAGGGCCTTCTCGGCAAGATTGCCGGCATTCCCGCCCTCTCCAAAGCCGCTGCCAGATTCCAGGCATCCCCTGAAAATACTGATGCTGAGGAAGAGAAACTCGATGGTTTGGACTGCATGGTGGCCCGCATTATCGAGGATGGCGTGATCACTCCGGAAGAAGAACAAGAACTCATCCAGAAAGCCAATGAGTTGGGCATTGACGCCGAACAGTTCATGGCCGAAGTTCGTGAGAAAATGAATAAGTAGTCAGGGGATAGGGAACAGGGTTCAGTGATTCCCATTCACTCCTTGTGCCCCATTTGCCCCATTCACCCTTTTAACCTAAATATTTTATGATTAACCCCAAACTCATCAACCCTAAAAGCATCGTGGTGTGCGGTGCGTCAAGTGACATTCACAAACCGGGCGGCAAGGCCCTGAAAAATCTGTTGGAGAGCGCCTTCAAGGGCGAAGTTTATGCCGTGAATCCCAAAGAAGACGAGGTCCAAGGCATCAAGTGCTACAAGCAGGTGGAAGACCTGCCGCAAGTTGATTGTGCCATCCTTTGCATTGCGGCCAAGTTCTGCGCCCATACGGTGGATGTGCTGACACAGCAGAAGGGAACCCAAGGTTTCATCATTGTCAGTGCCGGATTCTCCGAAGAGAACGCCGAGGGCGCTGCCATCGAGAAACATATTGTGGATTCCATCAACGCCGTGGGCGGCTCGCTCATCGGCCCCAATTGTACGGGATTTCTCAACACCAACTACAGCGGCTGTTTCGATACACCGATCCCGCGCCTTGACCCCAAGGGTGTGGATTTCATCACGGGAAGCGGCGCCACCGCCGTGTTTATCAAAGAATACGGCATGAGCAACGGCCTGAAGTTCAATAGTGTCTGGGCTGTGGGCAACAGCGCGCAACTCGGCATCGAGGATGTGTTGGAACATCTGGATGAGACTTTCGACCCTGAAAAGTCAAGTCATGTCATCATGCTCTACATGGAGAAAATCGGTGATCCGCAACGATTGCTGAAACATAGCCGCAACCTCATCAACAAAGGATGCAAGATAGCGGCCATCAAGTCGGGCGGCTCGGCTGCCGGCTCGCGTGCGGCTTCGTCGCACACGGGTGCCTTGGCCACCAACGACGCTGCCGTGGATGCCCTGTTCCAGAAAGCCGGCATTGTGCGCTGCCACAACCGTCAGGAACTCACCACCGTTTGCGCCGTCTTCATGCACCCTGAAATTAAGGGTAAACGCTGCGCCGTCATCACGCACGCAGGCGGCCCCGCCGTGATGCTGACCGATGTGCTGAGCAACGGCGGCATGGAAGTGCCCCCGCTTAAGGATCACCCCGCCAGCCCAGCATTGCTTTCAAAACTCTTCCCCGGCTCCTCCGTGGGTAATCCCATTGACTTCCTCGCCACGGGTACCGCCGAACAACTCGGCTATATCATCGACGCCGTGGAGAACGACTATACCGATATCGATTTCTCCGTCGTGATTTTCGGTTCCCCCGGCCTCTTCTCCAACAAGGAGGTTTACGACTTGCTTGACGAGAAGATGAAGACTTGCAAGAAACCCATTTTCCCTGTTTTGCCTTCCATTATCAATGTGAAACAGGAGATTGAGGACTTTATCGCTAAGGGACGCATCAACTTCCCGGAAGAGTGTGTGTTGGGCAACGCCCTCGTCAAAGTGTGGAATACCCCGAAACCGCAACCCGAGCATGTGGAGTTGCCGCAGGTGGATGTGGCTCGCATCCGCAGGACCATCGACAAGTGCGAAAGCGGTTATCTGGAAATCGCTGATTATAATGAACTTCTGGACGCTGCCGGCATCTCCCGCAAAAAGTCTGTGGAAGTTTCCAAGAAAGAGGATGCCTTGGCATTCGCCAAAGAGGTCGGCTGCTCCAAAGAAGTGCCTTTGGTGATGAAGGTCGTGGGTCCTTTGCACAAGTCTGATGTGGGCGGTGTGACGCTGGGTGTCAAGGATTTGGATACGGTGGCCAAGGAGTTTGACCGTCTTATCGTCATTCCTGAGACCTACGCCGTGGAGATGTACCCGATGCTGGACGGTACGGACGTCTATATTGGCGCTATTCGCGATGACAAGTTCGGCCATCAGATCTTCTTCGGTCTGGGCGGCATCTT
>DGGS01000098.1:1108-6233 GCA_002392325.1 Bacteroidales bacterium UBA3868 | reverse complement strand
CACGACCTTAACTCTGTCATCACCATCGGAGAGACCATCTCGTTCATCTTCGAAGGGCATCTTGCCTGGCGTGGAAACAAGGAGAATGTGCTTACCTCCGACAGCAAAGAACTCAATGATTTCATCTATGCGCAACCTTTAACACAGAAAATCCGACAAACACTATAAATCATGGTCTTGCTCGATTATATAGTTTTGATTCCGCTGTGCTGGTTCGCATTTATGGGTTTCAAAAGGGGACTTATCTATGAATTGACTTCCATTCTCGCGCTGGTGCTCGGCGTGTGGGCATCCTACCGGTTTTCCGACACGGTGGCGCTGCTGCTCCCCAATATTCCTTTTGCCAAGCAAATCGCGTTCACATTAACATTTTTTATCACTTTGTTTTTGGTGCATTTGGCGGGCAAACTGATGTGCAAAATTGTGAAATTGATAATACCCGGTGTTATTGACCATATTTTTGGTTTGCTGTTCGGAGCCGGTAAGGTGATGCTGATATTCAGCGTGCTGTTTTATCTGATCAATATGGTGGACAAGCATGAGATCATCCTGAAAAAAGAGACAAAAGAGAAATCCATAGCGTACCAATATGTGGAACCGATAGTTCCCCATGCCTTGAATTGGGAGAATATCATCCATGCTGAAACGCAAGAAGAAAATCCAGAATAGATTAAAACAAAAGTAATTATGGCTACAATGAAAGAAGTTGAACAGACCTTGATAGAAGAATTTGAACTGTTCGATGATTGGATGGACAAATACAACTATATCATTGAATTAGGCAAGGAGTTGCCGATGATAGAGGAACAATACAAGACCCCGGAATACCTCATCGAAGGTTGCCAGTCGCAAGTTTGGCTACATGCCGAATATCGTGACGGGTTGGTGTTTTTCACCGCCGACAGCGATGCCATCATTACCAAAGGTATTGTGAATCTGCTCATTAGAGTGTTGTCAGAGCGCACCCCGCAAGAAATTATTGATAATGATTTGGAATATCTGAACGCTATCGGACTGAAAGAGCATCTTTCTCCCACCCGTTCCAATGGCCTGGCCTCCATGATCAAGCAAATCAAATTGTACGCAGTAGCGTTCAAAGCAAAAGAGTGTTAATTTTTTTTTAAAAGAGAAAGATGAAAAAGATATTAGGAATCGGTAACGCACTGGTTGATATATTGTTAAATATTGACAATGACGACATTCTGCGCCAGAACGGCCTGGACAAGGGCGGCATGGTGATGATTGACGCCGACAGGAAAAAAGAAATTCACAACCGGATTAAAGGAATGGAGCAGTCGTGTGCCACGGGCGGTTCCACATCCAACACTATCCATGGATTGGCTCGTTTGGGTGCTCCGGCGGGCTATATCGGCAAAATAGGCCGCGACGAGATGGGCGACTTCTTCCGCCGCGAAATGGCACGCTTTCATGTAACGCCTCATTTGATTGAGTCGGATGTGGACACGGGCATCGCCACCACCTTCATCTCGCAGGATGCCGAGCGCACCTTCGCCACCTACCTCGGCGCCGCCGCCATGATGACCCCCGATGAACTTGACCCCAAGGTGTTTGACCAGTACGACTGCATCCATGTGGAAGGTTATCTCATCTTCAATCATGACCTTATCTTGAAAGTATGCCAAATCGCCAAAGAAAAAGGTCTGAAAATCTCCATGGACATGGCCAGCTATAACATCATCGAGGCCAACTACGATTTCGTGAAAATGCTGCTCACCGATTATGTGGATATCATTTTTGCCAACGAGGAGGAGGCCAAAGCATTCACGGGTAAAGAAGGCAAAGATGCCTTGGAAGTGCTGGCGGAATATTGCCCCGTGGCCATCGTGAAAGTCGGCAAGGAGGGTTCCTTCATCAAAATGAACGGCGAAGTCACGCAAGTGGGCGTGATTCCGGTGAAAGCGGTGGATACCACCGGTGCGGGCGACATCTATGCGGCAGGATTCCTTTATGGCTTGATGAATGATTACACGCCTACCAAAGCAGGTGAGTTGGCCGCATATTTGGCCGGTCGTGTAATCGAACATGTGGGCGCCAAACTGCCTGATGAGGTTTGGAATGAAGTTCACGCAAAATTTTTCGCATAAAAAAGGGGCACTTTCGTGTCCCTTCGGAGCCACTTGTGAGACTTGAACTCGCGACCTACGCATTACGAATGCGTCGCTCTACCAACTGAGCTAAAGTGGCTTTTTGCGGCTGCAAAAATAGAAAAAAAATCAAAATAAAACCCTTATAAGAATGAAAAAAATATCTTGTACCCTTTTGGTTATCCTTTTTGCACTGGGTTTTGCCTCTGCCCAACACTTTGACCAATATTTTATCAATAAAAACCTGCGGGTAAATTACCTTCACATCGGTAATTTCAACAATGAATTGCTGAAAATAGACCATTATACCGCTGGCGGCACATGGAATGGCACCCGTCAATACCTGATTGAGCCCAACTCTTACGGCGATATTATGATTGAGGTTTTCGATTCGGTATCCAACAAACTGATATTCAGCCGTAGCTACTCCTGCCTGTTTACCGAGTACAGAACCACGGAAAAGGGCGAAACCGAAATAGCTTCCATGGAAGAATCCATCAACATTCCTTTTCCCAAGAACACGGTTTTGCTGAAATTCACTTCTTTTGACCGCAAACGCAATGGTGCCGAATTGTTGAAACAATACTTCAACCCGCAAACCACGCCCACGGTTCCTCTGAGTAAGCAGTATAAGACGATGAACCTGCACATCGGAAACAAATCAGACAAAGCCATCGACATCCTTTTTATTCCCGACGGATATGCGAAAAGCGACGCCAAATTGCTGAAACACGACATGAAACGCTTCGCCTCCTATGTGATGAACTGCTCACCCTACAAGGAGATGAAAAACAAAGTGAATGTGCGTGCCATAAAGGGCTATTCGGAAGATTCGGGCATTACGCAGCCGCAAAACAACATCTACAAGAAAACGCTCGTCAACACGGCATACAACGCGTTGGATTTGGACCGTTATCTGATGTGCGACGGAGTGTGGCACTTGAACGATGTGGCCGATGACGCACCCTACGATGCTATTGTAATTATCTGTAACAGTGAAAAATACGGCGGGGGTGGAATTTACAATTTCTATTGCACCGTGTATAATCACGGCGAATATCCCGACTATGTGATCGTGCATGAAATGGGTCACCTCATTGGCGGATTGGGTGACGAATACTACACCTCAGAAGTTTCTGTTCAAGACTTTTATCCAGCAGGTGTGGAGCCCGTGGAACCGAATCTGACCACTTTGGTGGATTTCGAGTCGAAATGGAAGAACATGCTTCCGGAAGGCACGCCGATACCCACACCTGTTACGGGCAAAAACACACCGGAATACAACCGGTTGGGTGTCTATGAAGGCGGCGGCTATGTGGGCAAGGGCGTGTATCGTCCCGCCCAGCACTGCACGATGCACCAAATCCGGTACAACGATTTCTGTCCGGTGTGCAAGAAAACCTTGGAAGAGGTGATTGATTATTATGCACGGTAATTTCTGGCAGAGGCGAATAATCATTCGCCCATTACAGACCATTACGCATTCTTGATCTTGTACATGTCCAGCACATTCTGCATAAGCATGGCGATGGTCATGGGGCCCACACCGCCAGGCACAGGCGTGGCGGCACTCAAGCGCTGCTCCAGCGCCTCACGGGTGCGCGGACTATAGACATCGCCCTCCAAACCCTCTTCAGTACGGTTGATGGCCACATCAATCAAGATAGCGCCTTCTTTAAAATCCTCTGGTTTAAGCAATTGAGGGTGACCAGCGGCGGTGATGATGATGTCTCCGATGCGCGTGATGTCGGACAAATGCTGTGTGTGCGAGTGGCAAAGTGTTACTGTGGCGTTCTGACGGATGAGCAATTGGGCTGTGGGCTCGCCCACCAGTTGGCTGCGCCCAATAACAACAGCGTGCTTGCCGGCAACATCTATATTGTTGGTTTCCAACAAAGTAATGATCCCCTTCGGCGTACAGGGCATAACATACGGCTCGCCCAAATGCAATAATCCCACATTCATCAAATGCAATCCGTCAGCATCCTTCTTGTAATCGATGAAATCCAAAATCTTGGCGCTGTCAAAATGCTCAGGAAGAGGAAGTTGTATAAGAATCGCGTCAATGGTCCGGTCGTTGTTCAGACGGTCAATAAGATCCAGGATTTCCTTTTCCGAAATGGTGTCTTCCAAAAAGTAGGTGTCGCAATCCATGCCCAGCGACTTGCAGGTTTTCTCCTTGCTGCGGACATATGAAACGCTGTCGGGACGATTGCCCACCAGAATAATAGCCAGTTTGGGCACACGGAATCCGATAGCCCGTATCATCTCAACCTCTTTGGATATTTGGTTTTTGATTTGCTGAGCGCAAAGTTTGCCGTCTATAATCTTCATGTGGTTTTGTTTTTTCAAAAGGAAAATATCCAAACCTATCAGTTCCTGATATTTATAAAATCGGGAACAATATAAGCGTTTGGATATACTAATTGAATGTTTTTCAGATCTTTATAAGCGTCCAACCGGTTCAGATAATTTCCGGCGCGCAACTTGAAATAGGGCTCGGAGTAGGTCAGGTATATGCTGATGTACGGAAAGTGGGTTTGAAAGGTAGCACGTTCGTTTTCGGCGCGGTTTCGTGAATTGTTTCCCGAAAAAGCCGTGACTTGGATGCGGTATCCACTGATTTTGTCCACTTTTTCCCACGCTTTGATATAATCTGCCTGTATTTGTTTGATTTTTGGGTCAATGGAATAACGGACCTGCGAAAACGCCGTCAGGCCCACTATCAAGAACAAGCAAACAATCCAAAACCTTTTCATAAGAATAATTTCGCAAAAGTAGTATTTTTTTATGAAACTGTAACATTATGTAAAAATATGCGTATAGAAGTTAGATTTTTTATAATTTTGCAATCTTAATTTTAAAAAAGCAAAAATGGGTTTATTTTCAATATTTACAAAGGAAATCGCTATAGACTTGGGCACCGCCAACACCGTTATTTTGCAAAATAACCAGGTGGTGGTTGACGAACCCTCCATCATAGCTATTGATCAGAAAACCAAGGAAGTAAAGGCCGTGGG
>DGGS01000098.1:758-1012 GCA_002392325.1 Bacteroidales bacterium UBA3868 | reverse complement strand
CGTCCGTTGCGTGACGGTGTTATCGCGGATTTCCAATCCACCGAGTTGATGTTGCGTGAGTT
Organism: Bacteroidales bacterium UBA3868; assembly: GCA_002392325.1. Taxonomy (GTDB): domain Bacteria; phylum Bacteroidota; class Bacteroidia; order Bacteroidales; family WCHB1-69; genus F23-D06. The sequence goes on along the minus strand of DGGS01000098.1, from coordinate 950 downwards.
TATCAAAATGACCAGCAATAAAGGTCATTTCCTGCCTCCCGCATTGAAGATGGTTATTTGTATTCCTTCCGGCATTACGGAAGTGGAGGAGCGCGCCGTGCGTGACTCTGCCGAGCAAGCCGGAGCCAAAGATGTGCGTTTAATCCAGGAACCTATGGCTGCCGCTATCGGTATCGGTATCGATGTAGAGGC
>DGGS01000098.1:0-698 GCA_002392325.1 Bacteroidales bacterium UBA3868 | reverse complement strand
GCCTGCGGTAACATGATTATCGACATTGGCGGCGGTACCGCTGAAATCGCTGTGATTTCGTTGGGCGGTATCACCACTTTCAAGTCCGTGAAGGTGGCAGGTGACCGTTTCAACAGTGATATTCAGGAATATATGCGCAAGAAACACAATATTGCCATTGGTGAGTCCACAGCCGAACAAATTAAGATCAATGTCGGTTCTGCGGTCGAGGATTTGGAAAATCCACCGGCAGACTACGAGTTTTATGGACGAAACCTGCTCACGGGCGTGCCTACGGCAGTGAAAGTGAACTATCGCGAGGTCGCACAAGCCATCGACCGTTCCATTGCGCAAATTGAAACGGCCGTTATCAATGCTTTGGAAAACACCCCGCCCGAGCTGTCCGCTGATATTTACAAAACCGGTATCTATTTGGCTGGTGGTGGTTCGCTCCTGCGCGGTCTTGACAAACGATTGTCCAAGAAGACAACCTTGGAGGTTCGTGTCGCGGAGGATCCGCTCAAGGCAGTGGCCCGCGGAACGGCAATCTCCCTTAAGAACTTCGACAAATTCCCGTTCCTGATGAAATAAAAAAAAGGCTGACCAAACGGTCAGCCTTTTTGATTTACTCTTTTACAAAGTCTTTGTATTTCAGTTCCACCACTTTGTAGGTTTTTTCCAATTGCTTCAAGTCAATGCGACTCTTGTCGCCTGCGATG
>DGGS01000218.1:5674-8613 GCA_002392325.1 Bacteroidales bacterium UBA3868 | reverse complement strand
CGGTGGATATGGTTTTTGAAGAAGTGCAGAACGGTTTTCGGTTGCGTGTGTGCGATGAGGATGGAGTGGAGGCGGATGCTGTTTTGGAAACGGAAAAGTCACTGGCCAACAAGCCGGAGATGGCGGGGTCGCAGTTGCGCGCATCGCTTTCCAAGTTGGGCAACACACCGTTTGTTATGCGTAATCTGACACTCCCCGTACAGGCTTTTTTTATTCCGACATTTCAAATCAACCAGCTGAAAAATAATGTTATAGAACGCCTTGTGAAACAACGAGAGGAGTATTTCAAGCCTGATGATTCCCTGTTGCATTATGTCCCGGTGCAGATGTTGGAGTCTGCCTCATACAAGTGCAACATCACTAATGAATTGCATCGTGCTGTATATGCCGATTTTGGTGCGAAGGAATTCGAAGATGGATTAGACAAAACATTGGATTTCAAAGGAAAAGAACTGATGGTGTGTAAATACTGTCTGCGGTATGAATTGGGATTGTGCAACAAGAACAAGGATGCCCGAAAAGTTGTCTATCCACTTTATATCACCAATGGCAAGCACAAGTTCCAACTGCAATTTGATTGCAAAAATTGTGAGATGAAAGTGGTTTGGAGGTGAGCAGGCAATCTTAATATTTGTTAATAATTGTCTGAAAAGAATGTCTTGAAACCAGAGTTTTGGGGAAATTGCTATATTTGTGGCATAAAGTCAAGCATTATGAGGAAAAATCTTTTGTTTTATGTAGGGGCATGGAGTTTGTTCGTGTTTTTTTTCATTGGTTGTAAGCCAGACAGGATAACGAAGTGGCGCTATGTGCCGGAGGAGATTGACAATGCTGAGGTGATTTTGACCATCAACGAGACACAAGGTCTGGCCGAGGTGGAGTGCACACCGACCAATATGTATTGCGGCATTCAGAAAGATTCGGTTTACTACCACTATTGGTTAAAAAACGGATGGACGTACCAAGTGGTTGCGGATACTTTTTATCTGCGCAAATATGTGGAAGCCACAGGACAGAATATTATAGGTAGAGAGCGTATGATTATTAAAGAAAAGACGAGCCGATCTATATTGCTGCAAAGTGACGGTTTTCATGAAGCATATTCTACGATAGCGAATCATCAATATATTCATAATTACAAATTTGAGCGTCTGCCATGAAAAAAGGCCTTTTGATATTTTTCATCTCATGTTGTGCTTTAGTTCATATAAACGCACAAGGCGACAGTGCGTCTTATTATTATTTTGACAAGCTAATGAAATTAAGAATATGCCAAGACAAAATAGGTGTATTGATGGAATCTAAAACCGACAAACGCTCCCTTGATCTTTTGTGTGACACATTGCAATTCAGGGAGTCTTTGGAATATGGAAGTCATGGCTTGTATGTGATACTTGAAAACATTAATGATTTTTCAATTGGACAAAACCAAATCAATACTGGATGTGAAGAGTATTATAATCAGATAAAATTAGCATTATGAAACGAGTGGAAAATTATAAGAATAGTCCCTTTTTTCTCTTCGGAATATTGTTTGTCTTGTCTTTGCTTTTGGATAGTTGTGACAAGCCAGACAGGATAACGAAGTGGCGCTATGTGCCGGAGGAGATTGACAACGCCGAGGTGATTTTGACCATCAACGAGACACAAGGTCTGGCCGAGGTGGAGTGCACACCCGAATTTATGGAGGGGGTAACGGGCATTGATGGATGTTTTTATGTCTATAGATTTAATAATGGCTTTCAATACCTGATTAGAGGCGATTCCCTTTTTCTGTTGTATCCCATTTCATATCCGAGGTATGAATTTGACACATTGGAAACAGGGATAGAGCGTTTGATTGTGAAAGACAAAACCGAGGACTATATGAGATTGGAAAGCTATGGGTTTGGACAATGGCTGGGTGGTGGTTATGTTTATATTGAATCGTATGATTTTCACCGATTACCCTTTGCCGATTTATAGAAAGAAGGAGATTCCCGGGGTTACCACATCCCGTCGAACACGGTCCAGATGTAATCGCCTAATTTCCAAGCCTCATTCACAGCTTTGTTGCCGCAATAGTTGGTGAAGTCGGTGAGTGTTTGGATGGCTTCGGCGCGTTTGCCTTCCCGAAGGAGTTTTAAAGCCTCTTTTTCCGTATTGTAATGTTCGTCAATGAAGCGGCGTTGCAGGGGGCGCCATACATTGTCGATAACCACATGCATGTCGCCCCAGCGCTGGCACGCGATGGTGCCCACGCGGTTGAATCCCCACCAGGCGGCATCCTTGCTGAAACCTGTGATGCGTCCGTCGGTCTTGTAGGTTTCCGGCAGGTCGGTGACATTGGCGTAGATAGGCACATAGATGGAGGAGGCCACATTGTCCAAGGCAAACCAGCACAAGGCACCCACCTCGTCGGGCAGGTCGGCTCGGCATTGGATAATGGTGCCATATACGGTGAAGTGCACGGCTATATTGCGCTCGCCCAGCTCATTCCATCCGCCGTTGATGCGGAAGAGGTTCAGTTCGTCGCGTTTCATAAACGGATTGGCCATGGGTGAGATCACCTGTTTGCCGTCTTTATCAGCTACGGTCAGCGTCTTGCGCATGTCGTAGGGTGTGCCTTCGTAGTAGTCTTTGAACACGGACATCATCTTCTCGATGGTTACCAGCGTGTCGGGTTTCACGGAGAAGGGGTAGTTCTCGGAGTTGGGGTCGAGGTGCAGCGAGGGGGCCAGCAGATCGAATACGCGCCACTCGCGGCGACGGCAGGCAATCATGGTGCGAGTGCTGGGCGCGTAGGCGTAGGCGAACTGGAAGGTTGATTTGCCGTCCCACCAGCCGTTCTCCTTGGCAAGTGAATAGACATTGTCGGAGGCCATGAAGAAGTCTTTGTCCTTGAGGTTGATTTCGCGGATGGTGGAGGCGTTGGCGTTCACGGCCACATGGTCGTCGGG
>DGGS01000218.1:0-5568 GCA_002392325.1 Bacteroidales bacterium UBA3868 | reverse complement strand
TCGAGGTGCCACACCTCATTCTTGTCGGCGATGGTGAGGCACTCGCCGGCGTCGTTCCAGCCGTAGCGTTTCAGCAGGTCGCCGGCCATGCGGATGGCCTCGCGCGCGGTGGCGCAACGCTGCATCATCAGCATACAGAGGCATTGGCAGTCGATGAGCCCGCTGTCGGACTTCAACTCAGCCCGTCCGCCGAAGGTCGATTCACCGATGGCGAGTTGCTTTTCGTTCACGCAAGGGTAGGCGGTGTTCAGAAAATGATAAGTGTGTGCTATTTGGTCAATTTCGCCCACGGGAACATTCTCGTAGCGGGCCATCTTGCCCGGTTCCTGCTTGGCCCACTGGCGTTTGACCAGCGTCTGTTTCTCGCCCGCCGGGTGATCCTTCGCCGGTTCCACCAGGATGTTGGTGCGCGAGCGGTGACTGTCGTCGGTGTGCGAGGTCATAACGGAACCATCTGCCGAAGCGCGCTTGCCCACGGTGATGGAGGTGCACTCCATACCCTCTGTGATGGGGTCGATTTCATTCTGAGCGAAGCAGGAAAATGCTACAAATAGAAGGGATAAGGTAAAGAAAATGTGTTTTTTCATATAAAAGATTTGAGATTTGAGATTTGAGATGTGTGATGTGTGATGTGTGATGTGTGATGTGAGATGTGAGATGTGAGATGTGTGATGTGTGATGTGTGATGTGTGATGTGTGATGTGTGATGTGTGACTTAAAGTGTTTGCAAAAGTACGACAAATTTTCATATCTTTGCCCCACTTAACTCATTACTCCCATTTACCTCATTTACCTCCTTTACCAACTTCACCTCATGTACCCAATTCATCCCATTTACCCTTTAATCCTATCATGAACGGAGATCCTCGCTTATACGACCTTTTAAAAGAACTGAACATTGAATTCGAATATCTGGAGCATCCGGCGGCCCCGACCATTGAGATTGCCAAACAGTACTGGGCGGGCCACGATGCCAAGCATTGCAAGAACCTCTTCTTCCGCAATCACAAAGGCAACCGCCATTATCTGGTGCTGCTCGACTGCGACCAGAACATGAATATCCACGACATTGAGCACCAACTGCATCAGGGCAAGCTCAGTTTTGCTTCAGAACCCCGCCTGATGAAATATTTGGGCGTACAGCCGGGTTCGGTCACACCATTCGGACTGATCAATGATACGGAGCATCATGTGCATGTTTTCATCGACAAGAAACTGCAGGAGGCCGAAAAGGTGAGTTTTCATCCTTGTGTCAATACCGCATCCTTGATTATCAAGCGTGAGGATTTGATTAAATTTCTTGATTATCAAACCAATACATACGAGTGGATTGATTTGTATTAGGGTTTAAACCATTTGCCGGATGGGGAGTCTATCTTTTCTGTTCTATAATAATTAAACCCATGATAACCTTAACCCTGATTTTGATTTTCGCCTATGTGGTGGCGGGCAAAGACCCCAAAGAATTGATGGAGAAGCTGAAAAATGTGAATCTGCGTGAAAAGTATGCGGATCTCTCGCAGCGGATCAAGGTTTATGCCAAAAAGGCCGGGCGTGTAGCCGCCAAGCCGTTGCTGATTTTCTATTATGTCTTGAAAGATGAATCGCTGACCTCAAAAGACAAGATGATCATTTACGGGTGCATTCTGTATGTCATCTCCCCGGTGAGCATCATTCCGCAGCATGTTTTTAGATTGTTGGGTGTGATGGACGAGGCCACGGCCATCCTGGTGGTCATCCGCCGCGTGCGCGATAGAGTCACCCCTGAAATCGTCCAAAAAGCGGAAGCCACCCTGGCGGAGTGGTTCGATGAACCGGAGAGCGTCCGTACGGCATAGTAGTAAAAGATATTGTTGATGTTGGAGATTCCGCTCAACGCTTATGCGTTTTGCGGAATGGTGGGGTTGAAGATAACAAAAAAACGAGGGAAAACATCCCTCGTTTGTCGCCTTGTGCGGATGGGGGGACTCGAACCCCCACGGCTTTCACCACTAGATCCTAAGTCTAGCGCGGCTACCGATTACGCCACATCCGCATTTTTTTTGAGGGCGCAAAAGTACAAAAAAAGTTGACATAAACTAGTCCTTTGACTCTTGTGCCCACAGGCTATTTCTTCACAAATCTTTTAGACCATGTCCCGGAGCCGTCCATCGCTCTTATAATGTAAGTTCCCGAAGGAAGGTTGTGGATGTTGATGCTGTTTTCTCCCGATTTCAACTTGATGCTTTTCACAATTTTACCGGTAGAGTCCATGATGGAGGCCTTCATATTCTTTGAAGGTTCGTTAATCAGAATGTTCAGCATATCATCTGCCGGGTTGGGGTAGATATGCAGTTCTTTTTCAGAAAGATATTCGGAGATGGAAGCGGAAGGATCGCCGACAGCCAGACAATATTGGCCCGGCACGAGAAAATCGGTCGTCAGATAACCGCTATAAGGGCTTCCGGAACGGGTGGCGTGCACCACTTGCCATGGATGGCTTGCGGACGGGCGGTGCAGCAGTTTGATGTTTTCCGCATTATACCCTTGCATGAGGTCGTAATCCAATGTGTAGTTGGATCCCCGTTGGTATTGGAATCGCAATGTTCCTGTTGGAATGGTGTTTACGCTGTTGTCGTAGGCCATGTTGATGGTCCAGTAGTGGGAACCTGAAACTCGGTAGATGTTATCCGGAAGCGTTTCGGGCTGGTCAGGGGCGACATAGTTGTGCTCCAGGCGAACCAAAACAGTATCGGGAAAGTGCTCCAGGTGCACGGTGCAGCCCGCATCTGCAGGCGACCAGGTGGCTCCGGAGGTCAACGATTTCGAATAGTCTATGGTGGCATCGGCCAATTTCTCATAGTAATCTACCATGCCAAATACCGGTACGAAAGGAATGGTCACTTCCACGGTGCCGAACTCGCCGGAGAACATCACATCGGGTACGGTGTGCAGCTCGCGTTGTGCGGACACAAAGGTGAGGTCCACTTTGTTACTATTGGCGAATTGTGTGCCGCCGAAGAGTTTCTGGTGCAGATGCACACGGTATTGGTTGCCTTGCAGCGGCACGATGGAATCGATGGAGAAATGCAGGAATCCGGGCTGGTGCACCCAACCCTCGTAGAAATCCTGCAGGTTCATGCCGGTGTTTTGCGACAGATAGTTGAAAAACTGCTCGGAACTGACATTTTGGTAGGCATAGTGGGTTAGCAGGTTTCGCAAACCGCCGAAGAATAGCGAATCACCCATGTAACTGCGCAGTGAGTGGATGACCACTGCGCCTTTCTTGTAGGAATGTGTGCCATAGGTGTAGGTCTGTGGCACATTGTCAAGTGCATACAATCCACCGTCATCCTTCTTCAGGTTTTTCAGCACATTGTGATGATAATCACGGATATAGTCGATGTAGGCGTTCGGATTGGTGGCGCTGTGCAAATGCCCCTCGCACAGTGCTTCGGCGTACGAGGCAAAGCCCTCGTTGATCCACATTTCTTCGGCGCGGTTGCAGGTGATGAGGTCACCGAACCACAAATGGAACAGCTCGTGCGCGTAAAGCGACTCGTAAGCCGTGGTTCCTGTGAAGGCGGAATGCGGATAGGCAATGTTGGTGGCGTGTTCCATAGCGCCTCCGTTGTGAATCACATCCACATAACCCACTCTGGGCCAGCGGTATGGACCAAAGTTCTGCTCATACATCTGCAGCACATCCTTCAGATGAAGGAAGGAACCGGACACTTTGTCAATAGTGCTGGGTTGGGCATAGATTTGAATGGGGATGTCCGCTTCGATGCCATGGTAGAGGTCTTCATACAATCTGTAGTCGCCGACGGCTACAGAGGCCAGATAGATGGGGATGGGCTGTTCCAGTTCCCAAGTCCAAATGCGGGTGCTGTCGGCCAGCGTCACCGTGTCGGTCAGCATGCCGCCGCAGACGGCCATTTTTCCTGGCTCTGTGCGGATGTGCATGGTGTAAGTGGATTTGTCGGTGAAAAAGTCCAGACAAGGGATCCAGCATCTGCCGAAGGTGTGCGGTTGGTAATCGAAAGCCACCCCGATGTTGTAGCAGTATTGGCCGGTATAGTAGAATCCGCCGATGTAGGAGTCGTGAACGGGTGCACCATGGTAATAGACTCGAATGATGGCGGTGTCGCCCTGCTGAGAAGTGTGAGGGATGTAGATTTTGAAGTTCTGATGCGTGAAACTGGCGTTTTGGCCGTCAATGAAGACGGAGTCCACCGTGAGTCCTTGCAGGTCGAGCACATATTGTGACAGGTTGTTCACTTTGCTGACCATGGTCAGATCCACATAACCGTTGATGGTTTTGGCCGTGAAATCCAGGATGTCCAGATGGAGGTCGTAGTGGGCCACATGCATGGAGTCGGCGCGGTCTTGTGCGCAGGCGAACCAGGCGCAGCATATCAACAGAAGGGCGGTTATTGTTTTTTTCATAATCGTAGATTAAATAAATGGGCGTGAATGAGTCACGCCCGTAAATATGTGATTATTAAGGATTTCGTTTCGTTATTTAGCGTTGCGGGCGCGAATCATGGCACCGGTTTTGGCCTTGCCCACGCGGATAAAGTCCACCAGCGGGCGGTTGGACGGGCAGGAGTAGGAGCAGCTGCCGCATTCGATGCAGTTCATGATGCCAAGTTTTTCGCAGTCCTCGTAGCGTTTGAGTTCAGCGTATGCGTGCAGCATGAAGGGTTGGAGACCCATCGGGCAGCCCGACACGCACTTGCCACAGCGCAGGCAGGGGTGCACTTCCCCGCGTTTGCTCTCTTTTTCGTTCATGAAGAGCAAACTGCCCATGCCCTTGGCAATATAAGCGTCGAGGTTGGCGATGGCTTTGCCCATCATAGGACCGCCGGAGATGATCTTGCCGGTGTCCTCCGGAATGCCAACGGCGTTGAGCACATCACGGATGGGGGTTCCCAGGCGCAGACGGAAAATCTTGCATTGCTCAGCGGGCAGCGATTTGCCGGATACTGTGGTGTAAGCTTGGATGATGGGCTTGTTTTTCTGCACTGCCTGATACAGCACATACATGGTCGTGATGTTGTTCACAATGCAACCCACGGAGATGGGCAGGGCACCATTGGGTACGCTGCGTCCGGTAATGGCTTTAATCAACTGTTTTTCAGCACCTTGTGGGTATTTTATCTTCAGGGGCTGAACCTCGATGTTCGTGAACTTCTTGCACATCTCAATCAAAGCGGCAATGGCTCTGGGCTTGTTGGCCTCAATGCCGATGATGGCTTTTTCTGCGCCGGAGGCGATGAGGGCGATCTCAATGCCGATGAGGCACTGTTCGGTGCGTTCCAGAATCACGCGGTTGTCGGTGGAGATGTAGGGCTCGCACTCGGCGGCGTTGATGATGAGGTATTCGCATTTTTGCTCCGGTTTGAGCATGTATTTGATGTGGGTGGGGAAGCAGGCGCCGCCCAGACCCACGATGCCGCGGTCTTTCATGCGGGCGATGATTTCCTCTTTGTTGAGCTTGATTTCGCGGATGATGTCCGGCGTGGTGTCAATGCTCTCGTCCCATTCGTCGCCTTCGCGGTCGATGACGATGGCGGGTTTCTTGTA
>DGGS01000073.1:2140-2985 GCA_002392325.1 Bacteroidales bacterium UBA3868 | reverse complement strand
TGGTACCGTCAGCCTCACGACCGTGCTCAACGCACATGTCGTAAATGTCGTTCATGATCTTGTGCAATTTAGCGTCAACCTCAGGAGCCGTCCAGTTGATGTGACCGGCGTTCTGGCAGATTTCGAGGCCAGAGGTGGCAACACCACCGGCGTTGACAGCCTTACCAGGTCCGAAGGGAACCTTAGCGGCTTGGAAAGCAGCGATAGCGCCGGGTTGGCAACCCATGTTGGAAACTTCAGCGACATATTTAACGCCGTTTGCGAGAAGTTCCTTAGCGTCTTCTTCGCTCAACTCATTCTGGAAAGCGCAAGGACAAGCAATGTCGCACTTCACGCTCCAAGCTTTCTTGCCAGCCGTGAATTTGGCTTTGCCAGGGAATTTGTCAGCCATGTCTTGAACTTTGTTGCGGTTGGAAGCACGCATGTCAAGCATGTAGTCAATCATTTCTTGGTTGATGCCGTCGGGAAGTTCGCACACGCCATCAGGACCGGAGATAGCCACAACCTTGGCGCCGAGTTCGGTAGCCTTGGTAGCAGCACCCCAAGCCACGTTGCCGAAGCCGGAGAGGGCGATGCGTTTGCCTTCCATCGTGTCATTCTGTTGTTTTACCATGCGTTCCACATAGTAGATAGCGCCGAAACCGGTAGCTTCCGGACGGATGAGGGAACCACCCCAACCATAGCTCTTGCCAGTGAGGGCACCGGTAGAATGCTCGCGGGCGAGTTTCTTGTAAGCACCGTAGAGGTAACCGATCTCACGACCGCCAACACCCACGTCGCCAGCAGGGCTGTCTTGATCAGGACCGATGTTGCGCCACAATTCATACATGAAGGCCTGGCAGAAA
>DGGS01000073.1:0-2075 GCA_002392325.1 Bacteroidales bacterium UBA3868 | reverse complement strand
TTTCAGCGTCGCTCTTGCCAACGGGATCGAAATCGGAACCACCCTTGCCACCGCCGAGAGGCAGATTGGTCAGAGAGTTTTTGAAGATCTGTTCGAAACCTAAGAACTTCAACATGGAAACGTTAACAGCCTTGTGGAAACGGAGACCGCCTTTGTAAGCGCCGAGAGCGGCGTTGAATTGGACGCGGTAACCAAGGTTTGTGCAAACCTCACCCTTGTCGTTTACCCAAGTCACACGGAATGTGAAGATACGATCGGGCTCTACAATACGCTCAACGATCTTGGCAGCCTCGAATTCGGGGTGCTTGTTGTATTCTTCTTCAATCGTTTCCAGGACTTCGCGAACGGCCTGCAAATACTCATTCTCACCAGGATGTTTGGCCTCCAGGTTGGCCATGATTTCATTTACTTTCATATTATTGAAATTTAAAAAATTGGATAGTTGTAAAACTTTTTAATCGCTTTGAAAAGCGGTTGCAAAGGTATAAAATTTATTTTGATTTACAAGCAAAAGAAAAATTTGTTTTTTGTTTATTTTTGCGGGATAAAGATTCGATTTGCGTTTTTTTTCAAAATGGTTCTGAAACTGACTTTTAAAAATTTATAGATTATTGATTTTCAATTCTTTCCATATACAAGACAAAGCATTGTTCCAGCAGTATCTGCAAGACGGCGGACGCGTGTGTGAGCAAGCGTTTGCAAACCTTTTTGCCTGGCAGCTGGATTTTGGCAACCGGTGGACCGTATGCCACGACCGGCTCATTGTGCGCTCAAGTACGGGTGCGCCCGGCGAGTCCAATAAATACATGCTCCTGCCCGATGTCCGCACCCTGCACCTGCCCGACATTATACGGCAGATACAGGAAGATGCTGGTGAATATCCATTCTGCCTTGCCCGGATGTCGGAAGAGGATAAACACTATCTTGAGAATCTTTTCCCCGACAGGTTTATGTTTGACAACCATCGGGATGATATGGATTATGTATATGATGCGCAGGTTTTTAAGACATTCAAAGGCCGCAAGTTGGCTGCCAAACGCAATCATGTGAACAAGTTCAAATCGCTTTACCAGTACCATTATGAGGAACTTACGCCGGATTTGTTTGAGGGTTGCCTCCGATTGGAACGGCAATGGCGCGCTGAACAGCATGACGATACAGGTTTGCTGGAAGCTGAGGAACGGGCAATCCGTAATTTCTTTGCTCATTATCGCGATTTGGATTTGATTGGCGGCGCGTTGTATGTGGAAGGCACATTGGCGGCATTCACATTCGGGTCGCCCATCAATAACAATACATTTGATATACACATCGAGAAGGCGGATGTCCGCTATGAAGGCGTGTTCCCTATGATGAGCCACCTTTTTGCGCAGCAACTGCCAACCCAATACCAGTATATCAACCGGGAGGAAGATTTGGGACTGCCTGGGTTGCGGCAGTCGAAACTATCGTATCATCCGCTGCGGTTGGAACCGAAATTCAGTGCCCGTCTGCTGAATGATGACTTGCGCGGTATCATCCGCTTGTGGCAGGATGTTTTCCATGACGATGAGGCTTTCGTCCATGCGTTCCTGTCGCGTTATTACCACCCTGAGCACGCTTTCTTGCGGCGTGAGGCGGGGCGTGTGGTGGCGCAGTGCATGTTGGTGCCTTGTGATAGCGAAATGGGGCGGGTCGGCTATCTGTATGCGATTGCCACGGCCGAAGAGTATCGGGAAAAAGGGTTGGCGGCGCAGGTCACCGAAGAGGCAGTCGCGTATGCCCGTGGAAACGGTTTTGCGGCTGTGGCGCTAATTCCCGCAAATGACGGTTTGCGGCACTATTATGCCCGTTTCGGTTTTGAACCGCATCCGTTCTCCATCCGTTTCACCAGCGACTTGGATTTGGGTACGGGTGATGCGACGAAGGACTATCCAATGGTCATGAAATTGCAAAATAAAACTCTTCCGGCAAGAGAAATCGTGTGTATGCCGGAAGAGTAGGGGCATTTGCAAATGAATAGATACAATTTGGGCCGTATAAAACTATACGGCCCAATCATTTTTACAGTACCAGTATCGAACCTTTGATTACCG
>DGGS01000003.1:223-12268 GCA_002392325.1 Bacteroidales bacterium UBA3868 | reverse complement strand
TTTGAAATATTCCCAATCGATACGATGTAAGTGCCGTCACGCAAATTACATTGTATGGGGATCCTATTTTCCCCCTCCGCATAGAACAAGGAATTTTTATAACAGAGTCGTCCTTGCATGTCTTTGATAATAATACGCGTGATGCCAAAATTATCGGCGTTGAAAAAAATGCTGAATTGATTGGTGGCTGGATTTGGATATATGACAATGCTCTTGGCAATTTTATATGAAAAATCCTTGAAGTTGAAATAGTCGCTTAAACTGTCCAACAAGATTTGTGGCCGTTGGCGAAGAAACTTATCCACTTCTTCAATCCGCTTGTTCCAAAGTTTCATATTGGTTGGTTTGCCGAAACGTTCTGATTGTCGAGTAACTTCATCTTGAATCAGATTTTGTGCTTTATTTAAATATAGATGTGTGTAATTGTATGATAAATATGTGTTAATAAGATTGTTGTATCGTTCTATAAATTTTCTTCTAAAGGATTTGTTCTGCAAAAGTTTGCGAAACATAAGGGTAGATTGTGCGTTGGTAGGCCAATCTTGTGTGCTTTCGCTGACCGCATTGGAAAACACCAAGGATTGTACGTATTTGAATCCAGCGTCCCCGTCGTAAAAAAACCATCTCCATTTTCTTCCAGGTACTTGCCAACAGCGCATATTGTTTGCGGGCCAGTCTGCGTTGGCGATGAAGATTTCCAATATTTGGTAATCTATAAAATTATCAATATCAATCATTTCGCATAATTGTTGATATTGTATTGAATCGGAAAGATCGGCTGATTTCAGCCATTCCATCATGTTTATAAAATTTGTGCCTTCACCCGCCTCCACAACGGAAAACCAGTTTCCCATGATATTGCAAAAGTCATGGTCGAAGTCATAATGGTCTTCCACATAGCGTTCATCCGCTTTTTCATGAATGAAATAGATACCCCAATATTCCCCATTAAGGAATAAGACTATAGGGCGTGAGGCCATGTTGTCCACATTCAAATCATGAGCGATGAGACTGCTCAAATAATCTTCAAATCCGGCTTCTGTCCATGAACAGGCGAAAGGTTTCAGTACCAGATGTTTGAAACTGGTCACGTCGTAGTTTTCAAAAATACCGTGTGAAAACCTTTTTTTGCCGTATTCCTCCCTGGCGTAGATTTTCAATCCCTTCTGCTGGTGCCGGCGTCCGTTGCCCCCGTGGGTGCGCAGTCCTGCTTGCTGATTGAAACCACCATTGTTCTCCGCGTAGTATTCCACATTGCACAGACGCTCCCATTCCTGCCCGGTCATGTAGTAATTGCCCGTCCAGTGGGGATTGTCCTCCACGAGATGCACACCTGGAACCATGATGCCAGTGTTGAAATCAAACAAATCGACTGAATCTGCACAAAGCGACATAACCGGTAATCCATGAAAATCGCAGCCTAAAGACTGGATGAAATAGGATTGGGTTACCACCGAACTGACGCGGTTGCCTGCCTCATCGAACACGGCAGCCCGAATGACAATGGCCCTGAAAATGGAATCGGGCAAAAACTGGTCTTCGTCAGGAGGTGTGATGTGCTGCTGATAAAAATTGGAAGACGAATACAATTGCCGATTTACCTGCAGCGGTTGAGTATAGAGATGTGAAGAACGAGTGGGCGTGCCGCCGTTCAAGGTGTAATAGATATGATTCTGCGGGTTGTTGCACTGCAACGTCAACAGAAAAGGATCGTCGTAAACACCTCCGCTTCTGGAAAAGACCACATAATCCTGTTGCGCACAAAGCAGCAGGGGAAATAGGAATATGAAACATAAGAGCAGTTTTCTGACGATTAGAGACTTCGCCTTTACCCCAGCACCTAGCACCACTTTCACCTCTTGTACCTCCTTCACTCGTTTATCCAATTATTCCCGAAATAATGATGATCAGCAATGCTATCGGGGATACGAAACGCAGGATGAAATAGTAGAGTTCGAACGCTTTTACTTTGAGGGTGCCGCCGTTGGAGAGTTCGTCCTTCACTTCCACTTTCGGGAAGAACCATCCCAGGAAGATAGTCATCAGCAGGGCGCCGATGGGCATCAGGTAGGAGGCGGTGATGAGGTCAAAGAGGTCGAAGATGGTTTTTCCGAACAGGGTGGCGTCTTTCAGCGGACCGAAAGAGAGGTTGCAGAATGCGCCGATGAGGAACACCAGCAGCGTGCCGAAGAAGGAGGCAACGCCCCGTTTCCAGTGGAATTCCTCCACACCGAAGGCCACCAGGATTTCCAGTAGCGAGATGGTGGATGTGAGGGCGGCGATGCCCAGCAGCACAAAGAAGATGATGGCGAACAGCGTGCCTGCAGGCATGCTGTTGAACACATTAGGTAATACGATGTAAACCAGTTCAGGACCGCTGGCGGGGTTCATGCCGAAGGCGAAGACTGCCGGAAAGATGACAATACCGGCCAGGATGGCCACCAGCGAGTCGCATCCGGCAATCCATAAGCTGGTGTTGAACAATTTGTCTTCTTTGCGGATGTAGGAACCGTAGGTCACCATGGCGCCCATGCCGATGCTCAGTGAGAAGAACGACTGGCCCAGAGCCGCCAGGATGCCGGAGCCGGTGAGCTTGCTGAAGTCGGGCTTGAAGAGGAACGCCAACCCTTCTTTGGCTCCGGCGCCCAGCGTCAGCGAACGCACGCTCATGAGAATGAGCAGGATAAACAGTATGGGCATCAGGATTTTGGACACTTTCTCAATGCCTTTCTGCACACCCATCACAATTACCGAACCAGTGAGGATGAGGAACAAACCTTGGTATAGCAATGGCCAGAAAGAGTCTTGCGTAAATGATTGGAAGAGTTGGGTGATGGCCTCAGGTTCTTTTCCAGAAAGATGTCCGCGGCAGGAAAGTACAATATAATTGAGGGTCCAGCCGGCCACCACGCTATAAAAGGCGTAAATGAGAAATGCGGCCACAATGCCGAAGATTCCGAGGGTTATCCAGCCTTTATTACCATGGCTGAGTTTCCTGTAAGCGCCCACCACATTGCTTTGCGCGCGGCGTCCGATGATGAACTCGGTCATCATCAGGGGCACGCCGATGAGGATGACGAAAAACACATAAACCAACAGAAAGGCGCCGCCGCCGTTTTGTCCGAGCATATAGGGAAAGCGCCAGATGTTGCCCAGTCCCACCGCACCGCCGGCCGCCGCCAAAATAGCGCCAATATTGGAAGAGAACCCTCGTGTGTAGTTTTCCATATTTGTTGTTTTTTATCATTGTAGGGACACGATTCATCGCGTCCCTACAAAATTATGTTGTATTAAAAGGTTGTTAAAATCGTCCGCCTGCGCCACCGCCGCCGAAGCCGCCGCCACCACCAAATCCGCCGAAACCGCCACCACTGAAGCCGCCTCCGCTGAAACCTCCGCCACCCCAGTGGCTGCTGGGATAACCGCCCATATAAGTGGGGCCGGTGTAATAACCGCGTCCTGTTCCGCTTCCATAATTGCCGGAACTGGGTGGCATTTTCTTGCTGATTTTGATGAGGATCACCACGGTGACGATGATGAACAGAATGAAAACCAGCAGGGCGATTTCACCGTCCGACGGGTCGTCTTCCAAATCTTTGGCGGAAATTTCGCCCGCCGCCAAAGGTAGGATGTAGGCCAGTGCCGAGTCGATAGCGTCACCATACTTTTCCTCCTTGAGCTCCGGAATCATCTTCTGTTCGATAATGCGCTTGGCGATAGCGTCGGGAATAGCGCCCTCAAGGTCATAACCTACGGATATATAGACTTCTCCACCACCATTGCTGTTGCGGGGCTTGATGAGGATGACCACTCCGTTGCGCTTGTCTTTGGACCGTACACCCCACTGGTCGCCAATCTCGTAGGCGAACTGCGCCGCGGAATAATGGCCCAAATCGTCCACCGTCACCACACAGATCACATTGGAGGTGCTGTCGTTGAACGCCACCAGCCGATGCTCCATATCATCCACTTGCGCAGACGGGATCACCCCCGCAAAGTCATTGACCAAACGGGGTGGATTGGGCGCCGGAGGTATGTCGGATTTGCAAAATCCTCCCACCAGCACACCCAACAGGAGCAGGCAAAGTGCGAGTCTTCTCATGCTTAGTTGAAGTTAAAATCAACCTCAGGGGCCTTGTCAGCGCCTGGAGCGGCTTGGAAGTATCCTTTCTTGTCGAAGTTGAAAATTCCGGCAATGATGTTGTTCGGGAATTTGCGGATGTAGGTGTTGTATTCTTTCACCACCTCGTTGAACTTGTTGCGCTCCACCGCAATGCGGTTTTCGGTGCCTTCCAACTGGGCTTGCAACTCCAGGAAGTTCTGGTTGGCTTTCAAATCAGGATAGCGCTCTACCACCACCATCAAACGGCTCAAGGCGGAACTCAGTTCATCTTGCGCCTTTTGGAATTGCGCGATGGAGGCTTCGCTGAGGTCGTTGGCGTTCACTTGCACGGAAGTGGCTTTGGAACGGGCGTTGATGACCGCTTCCAGCGTTCCTTTCTCATAATTGGCGGCACCTTGTACGGTTTTCACCAAGTTGGGGATGAGGTCTGCACGACGCTGATAGGCGTTTTCCACATTAGCCCAGGCATTGGTGCAGTTTTCGTCTTTTTTGACCATGTTGTTGTACGGTGTTATTAACATGGCGAGCAGTGCAAGGATGATGACTACTACAATAAGAATGATTTTTTTCATTTTCTTATGAATTTTGAATTAATATTGATGATCGTTTTTAATATTGATGGCGCAAAAATAACAATTATTTGGTTTGTTCGAAAATTCTTTGACAAATGCGGTCGCATGCTCCAACATTGTCGTGCACATATTGTTGGCAA
This sequence comes from Bacteroidales bacterium UBA3868, assembly GCA_002392325.1. Classification (GTDB taxonomy): domain Bacteria; phylum Bacteroidota; class Bacteroidia; order Bacteroidales; family WCHB1-69; genus F23-D06. The sequence goes on along the minus strand of DGGS01000003.1, from coordinate 7,433 downwards.
ATATGGCAGGTTTCCTGATAATAATCCGGATTTTCATCGAATTGTTGAAGCGTATCCAACATCTCTTCTGCGGAATGAATGGAAAAGGCGCCTTTTTTCTGAACCAACATCACCGCCTCATTGAATTTGCAGTATTTCGGTCCGAAGAACAAGGGCACGCCGAAGACGGCCGCCTCCAGAATGTTGTGCAACCCGGTTTTGAAAGCGCCCCCAATGTAGGAAATATCGCTGTATTTGTATATCTTGCTCAACACCCCGATGGTGTCAACAATCAGAATATCAGCGTTTTTCAAATTTTCTTCTGAGGATTCCGTATAAAAAACGGTCTTGAATCCGTCAAAGGTTTTCATCACTTCCGCTTTGCGGGTGATTTCATGTGGGGCCACGATCAGTTTGTATCCGTTAAGATGGGCAAAGAGTTCAGCGAGAAGCGACTCATCAGGTCCCCATGTGCTGCCGGCCACAATCAGTTTGCGGTCTTGCTTGAACTGTTGCACAAAATCAAGCGTATAAGGCTGGTTGGCAATGGCATATACGCGGTCGAAACGGGTATCGCCGCACACCTCCACCTGTTTTATCCCGATGCTGTTCAGCAGTTGCTTGGATTCTTCATTCTGCACAAAGAAACCGGAGGTCTTGCCTAACTGGCGGACGAACCACTTGCCGTAGGGTTTGAAGAAGTATTGGTTGGGCCTGAAAATGGCGCTGACATAGTAGAACGGGATGTTCCGATCGGAAAGTTCGCAGATGTAGTTGTACCAAAACTCGTATTTGACAAAAATGGCCATTTGGGGTTGCACAATCTGCAAAAATTTGCGGGCGTGACTTTTTGTGTCGGAAGGCAGGTAGAAAACATAGTCGGGTAGTGTGTCGTTCTTCCGGATTTCGTAGCCGGAAGGCGAGAAAAATGTGGCTAAAATTTTGATATTCGGATTGTTCTGTTTGATTTTCTCTATGATGGGACGCGCCTGCTCGTACTCGCCCAAAGAGGCGCTGTGCACCCAGATGGGATGTTCCTCACCGCTGAAAACAGAGGATAGTTTGTCGAATTGCCCTTTCCTTCCCTGAATCCACAGCCGCGCTTTCTTGCTGAAAAGGGAAGCAATCAAAATACCGATGGTATAGAGAATAATACCAATGGACAGCAGAATGAGCATGATTTATCGGTAATAGAAGGTGGTGACAGATTTTTTCTCGTACAAGGGGATGTTCCAGCCGATTTTGAGCCCGATCAGTCCGCTGAAACCGTTTTTCACACCTGCGGTAGGGCCTTCGTAGAAGATGTAATTCCGGGAGGGTTTGGTCCATGCCTCGTAAAATTCAATGCCACCATAAAAGTTCAGGATTCTGTTTTTCTGGTTGAAAAGATAGCCGATGAACTGGTACATGGCAAAACCGCCTGAGAGATGGTCGTATCCCTTTTTGTAGTCCCCATCCAGTTGGGGCACTTGATTGTTGTAGTCGTTGATGCGGATCTTGTGTCCGAAATAGCCGCCTCCCACGCGAATCCAGATGCCGGAATTCTTCCAGCGGTCCACCGGGATAAGTTTGCCGATGCCTGCGCCGAACATCCAGTAGCGGCCTTCAAAATAGAGAGTGGCTTTGTTGCCGTTGCCATCCCATATAATGTTGTTTTCGTTGGCCAAATCACCCAAAAAGGCATAGGTGGTGTCGCGCAAGTTCCCACCGAACATGTAGCTGAGGTTGATGTCGAAAGTCCAGTTCGACTTTGTTTTTATGGTTAAGCCGGTTCCAACCGCCAAGTTGGGTTTGAACCAATCGTGCAAATACCCGAGGGGCAGTTGCCCGGACATAGTAACCCCTGTCCATACCATCATGGCCGCCGTATCGACATAGTTCTTGTCCTTGAAATCAGTTTTGATGTGCGATTGCGCCAGCAAACCCGCAGGCAACACGCACAACCCAATGAGTAGCAGTAAGATGACTTTTTTCATAAAACTGAGTTTTGAAAAACCAAAGTTCAGAATCCAAAGTTCCTAATGGAACCTGAATTCTGAACTTTGAACTATGAATTTTAATTCGTCCGTCCCGGATAAACCTTGAGCGCCTCTTCCAGACACTTTACGGCTTTCTTTAGGTCTTCCACTTTGAGGCAGTAGCTGATACGCACCTCGTTGGTGCCTTTGCCTTTGGTGGAGTAGAAGCCGGTGGCAGGAGCCATCATGGTCGTTTCACCATTGTAGTTGAACTCTTCCAGCATCCATTGGCAGAAGCGGTCGGAGTTGTCGATGGGCAGACGGGCCACGCAGTAGAAAGCGCCTTTCGGCATGGGAACATAGCAGCCGGGGATGGCGTTCACGCCGTTCACCACGGTGTTGCGGCGGGCCACATAGTCGGTGATAACGGCATCAAAGTATTCTTTCGGAGTATCCACAGCGGCTTCACCCAAAATCTGGCCGTAAGTTGGGGGCGACAGACGGGCTTGGGCAAACTTCATGGCTGTGTTATACACATCCTTGTTGTGCGTGATGAGCGCGCCGGTACGTACACCGCAGGCACTGTAGCGTTTGGATACGGAGTCCAAAAGCACCACATTCTGCTCCAAACCTTCCAACTGCATGACAGAGAAGTGCTTGACACCGTCATAACAGAACTCACGATACACTTCATCAGCAAAAAGGAACAAATCGTGTTTCTTGGCAATTTCGCCTAATTGACGAATTTCTTCTTCTGTGTAAAGATAACCCGTCGGGTTGTTTGGATTGCACACCATAATGGCTTTGGTCTTAGGAGTGATGAGTTTTTCAAACTCCTCGATAGAAGGCAGTGCGAAACCGTTGTCAATGGTGGAAACGATGGGTTTCACCACCACACCGCAGGTTACAGCGAAACCGTTGTAGTTAGCGTAAAACGGTTCCGGAATGATGATCTCGTCGCCCGGATCCATGCAGCTGTTGAAGGCGAAAAGCAAACCTTCACTGCCACCCGTGGTGATGAGGATTTCATCAGGCGTGACATCAATACCTACGCTATGGTAGTATTCCACCAGTTTCTTGCGGTAACTGAGGTTGCCGGCGGAGTGGGTGTAGGCGATTACAGGAATGTCAGCATTCTTGACGGCATCACGGGCCCCTTTCGGAGTCTCAATGTCGGGTTGGCCGATATTCAAATGATAAACATGGATTCCGCGGGATTTTGCGGCATCGGAAAAAGGCACCAATTTACGAATCGGTGAGGAGGGCATTGTTTGTCCCTTTTTAGAAATCTGAGGCATAATATTTATTAATGTGTTGATTATTAGAATAATATCAAATGCTGATAATTTCGGCAAATATACATTTTTTATGTATGTATTTTTTATCTTTGCAACGATTTTAAAAACTAAGTTATTTATGAAAAAACTTTACCTTATTTTGTTCTGTCTGGCATTCCTTTCCGGGTACACTTTGCAGGCACAGAACAACGATACCAAAACGAAAACCGAGAAAACAGCGAAACCCAAGAAAGCGAAGAAGGAGAAGAGCGAAGTGCGCACGGGTTGGACCTTCGGCATCCTGCCTTCGGTGGCCTACGATGCCGACAAGGGCTTCCAATACGGTGTGCTGGCCAATGTGTATGATTTCGGCGACGGTTCCATCTATCCCGAATATTTCCATTCGCTCTATTTTGAGGCGGCCTACACCACCAAACGCTCCGGTTTGTTCCGCTTCGCGTACGACTCCAAGTATCTGATTCCCAATCACCGTCTGAAGATTGACGCTTCCTATTTGCCGGACGCTTTGTGTGATTTTTATGGTTATAACGGTTATCAAACGGTGTATAATGCCGGTTGGGCCAAGAAAAAATTCACGGACACCTATGTCTCCCGCGCTTTTTACAAATCCCAACGGGATCTGTTCCGTGTGGCCGCCGATATTGATGGTCCTATCGCCGGAAATTGGTACTGGAATGCCGGAATCGGACTCCTTGGCTATCAAATCGGCAGCGTGAATCTGGAAATGATCAACCGCAACAAGAAACCCGAGAACATATTGCCCGATGTGGATGGTCTGTACGAAAAATACACCAAATGGGGCATCATCGCGCCCAACGAGGCCAACGGCGGCTGGCACCCCTATCTGCGTGGCGGCTTGACATTCGACAACCGCGATCGCCAGCAAAACACCCACAAGGGTATGAATGCTGAGATTTTCTGGACCTATAATGCCGCCTTTGGCGAGGATAAGGAGTTCAACAACCTGATGTTCAACGCATCCTTTCGTCATTTTGTGCCGGTGTACAAAGATTATATCACCTTCGCATACCGCGTGGCCGCCCAGATGACCGTGGCGGGCAACTCCCCGTTTTATTTGAGCAATTATTACAATAACTTGTTCATACAGCGTGTTTTATACGAAGGATTGGGCGGCGGAAACACCCTTCGTGGCGTGCTTCGTAACCGTATCACGGCACCCGGATACGCCTTTGCCAATGTGGAGTTCCGCTTCAAAATATGCAAATTTGACATCGGCAAGGAACACTTCTTCATCGGTCTCAATCCCTTCGTGGATGCCGGCATGATCCTCCAACCTTATCGTTTGGACGAACGCACTATCCGTCAGAACATTGCGGAAAACGATCCGGAGTTTGATGTTTCCCAATTGGATGACTATATTGTCTTCGGCGACAAGGCGAATGTGTATCGTCCTCATTTTTCCGGCGGCCTCGGCCTTAAATTGATGATGAACGACAACTTCGTGCTGTCTGTCGATTGGGCGGTTCCGTTCGACAAACGCGATAACGACGGCATGGCCAATATCTATGTGAAGATGGGTTATATGTTTTAGGATGAAATCATTTGACAATTTTTCGTTAAAAAAACACAACACATTCGGTATGGATGTGTTGTGTTCCCGTTTTATAGAGGTGGAGCACCCCGATGAGGTGTCGGAACTGGTTACGGAAGGTGTGTTCCAATCGCCCTTTTTCATTCTAGGCGGCGGCAGCAATATCCTGTTCACGAAAGATTTTGCGGGTGTTGTGGTGCATCCTGCTTTTAAAGGGATTGAGATACTGGAAGAATCTCAAAATGAGACAGTTATAAAAGTTGCCGCTGGTGAGGAGTGGGAAACCTTGCAGCAATATTGTCTGGAGCGGCAATTATACGGATTGGAAAACCTGATTGGCATTCCCGGCAATGTGGGCAGTGCTCCGGTGCAGAATATCGGCGCCTACGGCACGGAAGTGAAGGATTGCATCGAAACGGTGGAGGGCTGGCGGCTCGACACTAATGCGCCGTTCCGGTTCCCCAATGCGGAGTGCCGCTTCGGCTACCGCGACTCCGTCTTCAAAAATGAACTCAAAAACAAGTGCCTCATCACCCATGTGACCTTCCGTTTGTCCAAAATTGAGCGTTATAACCTGAAATACAAGGCGTTGGCTGATGAGCTGCAAAACCGCCAATGGTCGCCTTCCCTGAAAAATGTGACCGATTGCATCCTTCATGTGCGCAATAGCAAACTTCCCGACATCACCAGAATCGGTTGCGCGGGCAGTTTCTTCAAGAATCCGCTGATACCCCAACAGCAGTATGAGCAGCTGAAACAGGAGTTTCCGGATTTGGTGTCCTATCCTGCGCCCGATGGTATGGTGAAACTGGCGGCGGGCCAGCTCATAGAGAAGGCCGGATGGAAAGGTCGCCGGCTGGGTGACGCGGGCGTGTACGACAAACAAGCCCTCGTTATCGTGAACTATGGCGGCGCCACTCCGGAGGAAATATTGTCCGTGTGTGACGCCGTGATTCGGGATGTGGAGGCGATGTTTCATGTCCATATCGCCCCGGAAGTCAATATTTTATAGAAAATGTTTTTAACGATCATAAGAACAAAACTATGTGTGGAATAGTAGGTTATATCGGGGAGCAGCAAGCGTACCCCATTCTGATAAAAGGTCTTCATCGGTTGGAATACCGCGGTTACGATTCTGCGGGTGTTTCCATGATTAATAAAGATGGCGAACTCAATATTTACAAGGCCTCCGGTAAGGTTGCGGCCCTGGAGGACAAGTGCGCCGCTCAGGATATCGAGGGTACTGTTGGCATTGCGCATACCCGCTGGGCCACCCACGGGGAACCGAACACGGTGAATGCCCACCCGCATCTTTCGCAGAGCGGAAACCTCTCGCTGGTCCACAACGGCATTATCGAGAACTACAAAACGCTCCGTACCATGCTGGAGAAGCAGGGCTATTCGTTTACCAGCGAGACCGATACCGAGGTTTTGGTGCAGTTTATTGAATATACGCAAGTTACGGGCAAGTGCGACCTTTTCACCGCCGTGCAGCGCGCGCTGAAGAATGTGGTGGGCGCGTACGCCATCGCCATTTTGGAAAAAAACAATCCCGACCGGCTCGTGTGCGCCCGCAAAGGTTCACCTCTTGTTATCGGAGTGGGCACCAACGAAAAGGGCAGGAAAGAGTTCTATTTGGGCAGCGATGCCACGCCCATAATCGAATACACCAACCAGGTGGTTTACCTGAAAGACGAGGAGATTGCCTGTCTGGACCGCAACGGTCAAATCGACATCGTAAACCTCGCCAATGTGCACCAGACCCCCGAGATGCACACCTTGAGCTTGTCGTTGGATGAGTTGGAAAAGGGCGGATTCCCGCACTTCATGCTCAAGGAGATTTGGGAACAGCCCAACGCTTTGCGCACCTGCATCAAAGGGCGATTGCACCCGAAAACCAAGGATGTGGTGCTCAGCGGCATCATTGACCACAAGGACAAGTTTGTGAACGCCCGTCGTATCATCATTTGCGCGTGCGGCACTTCCTGGCACTCGGCCCTCATTGGCAAGTATTTCATAGAGGAGGCGGCGCAGATTCCCGTTGAGGTGGAATACGCCTCGGAATTCCGGTACCGCAACCCCGTCATCTATTCCGATGATGTGGTCATTGCCGTGAGCCAGAGCGGTGAAACCGCCGACACGCTGGCCGCCATCCAACTGGCACAGCAGAAGGGCGCTTTCCTTTACGGAGTGTGCAATGTCATCGGTTCCAGTATCGCCCGCGCCACCAACAGCGGCACCTATCTCCATGTGGGTCCTGAAATCGGCGTGGCTTCCACCAAAGCCTTTACGGGTCAGGTTATTACGCTTTGTTTGCTGGGTTTGGCTATCGCCAAGGAGAAACATACCCTTAGCGATGAGATGTTCCACATGCTGGTGGACGAACTCTACCAGATTCCGGACAAGATGCAGTGGACGCTGGA
>DGGS01000003.1:0-146 GCA_002392325.1 Bacteroidales bacterium UBA3868 | reverse complement strand
GTTTGCCCAAATGTTCACCTACTGCCGCAATTTCATCTTCTTGGGCCGTGGATACAACTACCCGGTGGCACTGGAGGGTGCTTTGAAACTGAAGGAAATCTCCTATCTTCACGCGGAAGGGTATCCCGCCGCCGAGATGAAACACG
>DGGS01000005.1 GCA_002392325.1 Bacteroidales bacterium UBA3868 | reverse complement strand
GCCGCCGCGGCGCCCTGATGCTCACGATTTCTATCAAACACCCTGATTCAGAGAAGTTTATAGATGCTAAAATGACAGAAGGGAAAGTCACTGGCGCTAATGTTTCCGTGAAAGTGGATGATGACTTCATGAAAGCCGCCAAAACAGGCACCTCTTACACGCAGCAATATCCTATCCGCTCTGAAAATCCGCAATATAAACAGGAAATAGACGCTCCCAAACTCTGGAAAAAAATCATTCACAATGCATGGAAATCCGCTGAACCGGGCATCCTTTTCTGGGATACCATTCAGCGCGAGTCGGTGCCGGATTGCTACAAAACCGATGGTTTTGAGACTGTTTCCACCAACCCTTGCGGTGAGATTCCGTTGTGCCCTTACGACAGCTGCCGTCTGATCGCTATGAACCTCTACAGTTATGTGGAGAATCCTTTCACTGACAAGGCCTATTTCAACATGCCGCTTTTCAGAGAGCATGTGCAGTGCGCCCAACGCTTGATGGATGACCTTATCGATCTCGAGTTGGAAAAGATTGACCAGATTTTGGCTAAGATTGACAGCGATCCCGAAAGTGAGGATGTGAAGCGTGTGGAGAGAGAATTGTGGCTTAAGATCCGCAAGCAGTCCACCAAAGGCCGCCGTACCGGTTTGGGCATCACCGCCGAAGGCGATATGCTGGCAGCTTTGAACATCCGCTACGGTTCCGATGAGGGCAACGCCTTCTCCACCGAATTGCACAAGCAACTCGCTTTAGCCGCTTACCGTTCCTCCGTCACCATGGCTAAGGAGCGTGGCGCTTTTCCGGTTTACAGTTGCATCAAAGAGGGCCACAACCCCTTCATCCAACGAATTCAAAAGGCCGATCCGAAATTGTATGAGGATATGATCCGCTACGGCCGTCGTAATATCGCTCTGCTCACCATTGCCCCCACGGGAAGCGTAAGTATCTGCACCCAAACCACTTCAGGTCTGGAGCCCGCTTTCAATGTGTACTACAAGCGCAGAAGAAAAGTGAACCCCAACGACATGTCCATTAAGAAAAATACTGTGAAGGATGTGATGGGCGACAGTTTTGAGGAGTACATCGTATTCCACCAGAAGTTTGTCACTTGGGCGGAGACCCAAGGTTACAAATACGAGCAGATGACGACCATGAGCGAAAAGGAACTCCAGGAATTGATGCAGAAATCACCGTATTACAAGGCAACCGCCGCCGATACGGATTACATCAAGAAAGTGGAGTTGCAAGGTTCTGTGCAAAAATGGGTGGACCACTCCATTTCGGTGACGGTGAATCTGCCCAGTGATATAGACGAGCAAACGGTTGCCGACCTCTACATGAAGGCGTGGGAAGTGGGCTGCAAGGGCCTCACCGTGTATCGTGAGGGTTCTCGTGACGGCGTGCTGATTACCGCCAGCAAGGATGAGAAGAAACCCGAAAAGCAGGATAAACCCAAGAATTTCAAGCGTCCGAAAGAGCTGCAGGCTGATGTCATCCATTTCAAGAACAACAGTGAGGATTGGGTGGCTTATATCGGATTGTATAACGGACAGCCGTATGAGATTTTCACAGGAAAGACGGGTGAGGAGAGTTTCATTCTGCCCAAGTGGGTGGATCACGGCATTATCGTGAAAAACCGTCACGAGGATGGAAGCAAGTCCTATGATTTCAAATATTTGGACAAGGCAGGTTACGAAGTGATACTCCGTGGTTTGGATCGTTGCTTTGATCAGGAATTCTGGAACTATGCCAAGCTGACCTCCGCTTTGTTGCGCAACGGCATTCCGGTGAACAACATTGTAAGCATCATTTCCGGTCTCAACTTCCGTCAGGAGAGCATTAACTCTTGGCGTAATGGTGTATGCCGTGCCCTTAAGAAATTCGTTCAGGACGGAACCAAACAAAAAGGTGTGGAGTGCCCTAACTGCCACCAACTTGACACCATGGAGTTTAAAGAGGGCTGTTTGGTTTGCTCCAACTGCGGTTATTCCAAATGTGGTTCCTAATAAGCAAAACCCATTAACCGACCTAACTATATATGACCGAAAGTAAGATTGTCAATCTCTATATTCCGTGCCAGATGGACATGTTCCAATCCGGTACGGCATATAGTGCGTTGACGGTCTTGGAGCGTTTGGGTGACTTGTGCCAGTATTTTGATGAGCAGACCTGCTGCGGTTGCCGCTTTTACTTGGAAGGGGAAATCGTATATGCGAAAGATTTGGCCATCAAGATTATGGATAATTGCGATAAGAATATCCCTTTTGTCATTCCTGACAGCACTTGCGCCGGTTATGTGAAAACCCAATACAAGCATTTGTTGAAAAACGCTTATACGCCTACGGATTTGACTAATTTTTCGAACAATGTGCGAGAGTTGTGCGATTACATTGTGAATGTAAAGCAGGTGGAGAGCCTGGGCAACTATTTTCCGCATAAGGTTTTCTATTTCAAGTCCTGTTCGGCGCGCAATGTGTATCCGGCAAACAACGCGCCAGAGACGCTCTTGCGCAACACACGGGGCCTAGAGTTGCTCATGGATGACGACATTCACGGTTGCTGTGGCGCAAACGGTCGTTTTTCAAAAGTGAACCCTTCCGCTTCTGAGGCACTTACGGGTGAGATTATCAGCAAGATATACAGCATGGGAGCAGAATATGTCACCTCAACGGATATCCGTTGTTTGCAGCATCTCGAAGCCTATAAATTGGCGCATGGGGTGGATTTGGAGATTATGCATATAGCCGATATTCTGAAAGGGGAATAGTAATAATTTTTTTCCATAATAAAAAAACCAGAGCACATCGTGTTCTGGTTTTTTTGTGAGGTCTCTTCCAGATTCGAACTGGAGTCAACGGTTTTGCAGACCGGTACCTAACCACTCGGCCAAGAGACCCTGTTAAGACGCTGCAAAGATACAATTTTTTTTGATACCACCAAATTTTATTTGTTGGGGTATGGAATTACGATATCATCGCAGTATTCACACCGGTAGGAGCGTTTTTCTTTGTCCACCAAGTGGAAAACATGGTCAAAGTAGTGCTCCACGGAGGTGACGCAACGTGGATTCTTGCAATGGATGATGTTGGTGACGGTTTCAGGAACCTCCAGTTTCACCTTTTTCACCGTTTTGCCGTTTTCAATAATGTTTACCGTAGCATTGGGGTCAATAAGGCCGAGGAAGTCGTAGTTGATATCAATAACCTCATTGATCTTGATGATGTCCTTCTTGCCCATTTTCAAACTGAAGGCATTCATAATGAGGGCCACATTGTAGTCGGCGTTTTCCAAATGCAGGTAGTTAAATACGGTCATGCCATATCCGGCTTTGATATGGTCGATGACAATACCTCTTTCTATACTGTTGATTTCTAACATAGTCGATGATTTTAATAGATTCCTAAAAGTTTGCAGATGAGTGCCATGCGCACATACATGCCGTTTCGGGCCTGGTTGAAGTATTGGGCGCGCGGGTCGCTGTCCACCTCGGTGCTGATTTCGTTCACGCGTGGGAGCGGGTGCAGAATGTAGGTGTCAGGACGAGCATAGGTCATCTTTTCGGCATCCAGGATGAAACGGTCTTTCAGACGGATGTAGTCTTCCTCATTGAAGAAACGCTCGCGCTGCACACGGGTCATGTACAGGAAGTCAAGTTGACCCATATAAGGTTCCATCTGGTCCACCTCCTCGAAGGGAATGCCTTTTTTCTTGACCACCTCTTCGCGGATATATTCCGGCACACGAAGTTCTTCGGGGGAAATGAAGATGAACTTCACCCCTTCATAGTTGCTGAGGAACTTGACTAGGGAGTGCACGGTACGACCGAACTTCAAGTCACCGCAGAAACCGTAGGTCTTGTTTTCCACATTGCCGCGCAATCGCTCGATGGTCAGGATGTCCGTCAGCGTTTGAGTGGGGTGCTGGTGACCGCCATCGCCGGCATTGATGAGCGGCATGTGGATATAATGGCTTGCCATACGCGGGGCACCCTCTTTGGGGTGACGCATGGCGGCTATATCCGCATAGCACTCAATGGTGCGCAAAGTGTCGGCAATGCTCTCACCTTTAGCGGTGGAACTGGAGTTCGGTTCCGAAAAACCGATTACCTTGCCACCCAAACGCAACATGGCTGCCTCGAAACTGAAGCGCGTGCGTGTGCTCGGTTCATAAAAAAGAGTTGCCAAGATTTTCCCTTCGCAACTCTTACTGTATTTTTCCGGATCGGCAATGATCTGATGTGCCAAATCAAAGATTTCGCGAAATTCTTCACGTGTGAAATCCGCCGGGTCTATTAAGCATCTGTTCTTTAACAAAATAAGGCCTCCTTATATTTTAGTTGATAATAATTTTCACCAAATATCCCTTATTGCCCAACCACCTTGCAAAAATAAATAAAAAGTTTTTTTGTCTGCCTCTCCGATGCATTTTTTTTCAACAATTTTATTCTTGAGGCATCAATTGGAAATTCTTTAACAAAATAAACGATGGCGAAATAATGGAAGATGGAATACCCCAGAATATATCTTGCTTGTTCATCTGTTTGGTATTCAGTTGCTTAAGAAGTTTGTTGAACACAACACGCTCTCTTGAAACACCTGATACTTTGTTCAATAGGTTGAAGTCAACGGACTCAGTTTGGGATACCCGAACGGGGAATGCCTCACCATTGGCAACTTTGATTCGGTTGACATACAGCGGCACAAGTCTAATATGACCATCGGCATCCTGCTGTTTTCCCATTTTTTCAATCCGATAGGCATATTTGTTTCCCGCTGCGCGTGCCTGCTTGAGCAATTCCTTGGTCAGCGCTCGTTCGTCCAATGTATTGTTTCCGGTTATTTCCAATATGCCTGCCCCTAATGCCGTGACCAAATACCCGTTGTTCAGACATAACTGCTGATGTCCGTTTGAGTATTTTCCGCTCTTGGTCGGAGTTCGGTTGGAGAGCAGTTCCAACAATTTACCTCTTTGAACCAATACGGTTTTCTTGTTGGGTTCCAATCCTTCCGCATCCAAAGTTTGATGCCCTATCAGATGTACGCCAGCCGTTATTTCCTGCTCATAATTGGCGGAAATATTCAACATATTGCTCGTAATCTGTTTGTTGAGCATCTTCATCCAAAAGTTGGGAGTATAGTTTTGAGTGTTAATGGGAGTCCGGACATTAAGCAATGAGGGTGCGCTTTCTATTAATAAGTAAGGGAGCAGCTCGGAAACAGCGTCTTTTGACAGCAGAACGGGACCATCGTAATACTCCGTGAGTTTTGGCGCATGAGCCCATTCCTGAAGGCGATGGGCCATTAAATCCACCTCTTGGTACAAGATTTCAATATCAGGCAGATCATGAAAATCGCGGTACAGCAGTTGGGTGTTGTCGTGCAGCGTGTCACCATCTTCCGTTATCGCAGACGCGTGAAGCTGAATGCAAAGAAGACGGAAGGGGCGGATATATTGGATGTTTTGCGCATTCGTGAAATACGCATTGGCTTGATACACATAAGTGGTGACTCCGGAGCTATAAAGCGTTGGATTATCATGTAAAAATCTGGCAGACAAATCGTTTGCCAAATATTCCACTTGCGAAAGGGATATTTCTTCCAGCGGTTTTTCGTTAAGCGAAGATTTGCTGAATGCCTCAGAACGGTCTTTCAGGGCATCTTTCCCATCACTGGGCACATGCGCTGTCAGTCTAACCTTTTCCTCATAATCCGTGAGCGCTTGCCGGTAGGCGTCTTCCGTGCACTGGTGCGCAGTTTGGACCATGTTCGCGTAATTGTTGTCCAATGGCAGATTGCGTGATACCGTATTCGGACAGGAATAGAGGTTTTCGTTATTCAGCGTGTTGTCACCCACCAACAGGCGGGTATTGAGATGTCGTGTCGGTTGCTCGCATACGGAGAGCGTGCTTCCCATGGAACTTTCTACAGTATAAGTATTCGCATCGGAAATTAAATACTCAACATCGTAAGGTTTGGGATTTTTCAGCAGCATGCTGTCTGTGAAAAAACGCTGAATCTCATCTTGCATAACCTGGGTCGCAAGAGAAGGGAAGGCCAGCGGACTAGGAGTCTCGTCAAAGGAGACAGGAGCCAAAAGGGTATGTTTGGGTTGTGTTTGAAGTGGTTGAATATCAATCAGATAACATAACACAGACGGTGCGGTGCAGCGCACAGGTGCGGATGCTGTAATGGAGTTTGGAGCAATATTGAAATCGGAAATGTCGCCACCATCCATCACTTGGTTCCAAAAATGTTGGTTTTTCGGAATGGAAAGGCCTCGCACCAGTTCGTTGGCCCTGCCGTCAGCATAGACGCGAAATACCAATTGCGGCACAAATCCATCCGACTCCGAATAATGTATAGTCTGAATCCAATAGCCGTATTCTTTATTCTGGTTTTTAATCGTTTGTAACAACTTTTTAAACAAGTCGTTATCGGAGGAGTGCGGAGTGCACTCCACCCAAAGTTGGTTTTTATCCTGCCGAGCTCTTAAAATGGGATTTGACAAGGATGCGGGATCGCCGGAGAGGTAGTCATGGCAAAGAACCAGAGAGGCCGCCTGACTGGAGAACAAAACAGGGCATGTGGTTGTCGTGACGACCATAGGGGCATTGGCCTGCCGTTGCATTTTGTCGAACAAAGCGGTCTCTTCTTGCAGAATGGCATTTTTTTCAGGAAGATCCGAAGGATACTCCACCAGAAAATACTTTTCACAAGGTATGGTATAACCCTCTTCATCCGTAAGAGAGGCGGTAAGAGTTAGAAGTGTAACATTTTGATTGTGAGTTTTTTGAAATCCATTATTCCGGATATCGATCGAATGAGTGCAAGTGTAATGCAGGGTGGCCGTTCCCGACACTTGTGGACCAAAAGCGTTCCAAAGATCGGAGTATGCCTTAACCGTATTTTCCCATTCTTCCATTTGGAATCCGGAGCAGTAGTCAAGTTGGATTTCTGAAACAAACGGCGCTTCTGTCAGCGGGAACGCATCATAATCCGTAGGTTTGCCCATTTTCTCCGAAAACTGTTTGTCCAAAAATGTTTTTTCAGCTTTAAGGTAAACATGCTGAACCTCGTGGGTAATAATATGTTCCACTGCTGGAAAATTATAGTCAAGCGGCAGCAGAATGTTTTTTTCGGAAGAAGCGGCAATGACTTTTCCGCTTAATGGGTTGCCCACGAGTAGTTCCACCGTTAAGGTGCGGTAACTGTGGTGTTGTTTGGAGGTTAAACTCCCCATAGAAGATGCCAGGATATAGTCGTTGACAGACTCCAAATAGAAACGGAGAGAGCAAATGGGTGCTTCCCGGTTTTGGTAACGGGAATATTGTTGTTGAAGGGTATTCTGAAGGGCGTCAACAAACTGTTTCTCATCCGCCAACGATTGCGCTCTGCCGTTTGTGAGGAGCAGCAAACAGCAAAGGAGCAGGCAGGGGAGGAGGGTCAGTTTGCGCATACGCGTGGGTTAGTCTCTGAAGATGGTGGCGTCGCGGTCGGGACCCACAGAAACGATGGAAATCGGGGTGTGGGTTTCCTCTTCGATGAAACGGATGTAGTCCTTGAAAGTTTGGGGCAGTTCTTCGTAGCTTTTGCATTGGCTGATATCCTGCATCCAACCTTTCAGCGGGGTATAGACAGGTTCGATTTCGGCGTCGTTGTCGGTGGGCATCTTGGTGGTGAGTTCGCCGTTCACCTTGTATGCGGTGCAGATGTTGATGGTCTCGAAGTTGGACATCACATCGGCTTTGGTGAGGGCGATGTCGGTAACGCCATTGATCATGAGGGCGTACTTGAGGGCCACGAGGTCAAGCCAACCGCAGCGGCGCGGCCTGCCGGTGGTGGCGCCGTATTCGTTGCCCTGCTTGCGCAGTGTCTCACCAGTGGTGTCGAAAAGCTCCGTGGGGAAGGGGCCGCTGCCCACGCGCGTGCAGTAGGCCTTCACAATGCCGATAACCTTGCCTGCAAAGTGCGGGTCAAGACCGAGTCCGGTGAATGCGCCGGCGGCAATGGTGTTGGATGAGGTGACGAACGGGTAGGCGCCGAACTCCAGGTCCAGCATCGTGCCCTGCGCACCCTCCGCCAGCACGGATTTCCCGTCTTGCAGATAATCGTACATCTCATATTCGCTGTCGATGAAGGTGAAAGACTTCAGCATGGCCAGCGAATCCATCCATTTCTGTTCCAGTTCGGATAATTTCTGCTTGTAGTCAAAGTTCAGACTGTCAAGTATTTGCAGATGTTGGTTTTGGATTTGTTTGTATTTTTCCAGAAATTTGGGCGAAAGCAGGTCGCAGACACGCAGACCGGTGCGGGCAGTCTTGTCCGTGTAGGTGGGTCCAATGCCCTTGAGGGTGGAACCGATTTTCATGTCGCCTTTTTGTGCCTCGTATGCCGCATCCAGCAACTTGTGTGTGGGCAGGATGAGGTGCGCCTTCTTGGAAACGAAAAGATTGTCGGTCGGGGTAAGCCCCATGGCTATCAGCGCGTTGATTTCCTCCTCAAAAGTTACAGGGTCAATCACCACACCATTACCGATAATATTGATTTTCTCCTTGTGGAAAATACCGGACGGGATAATGTGGAGCACATGGCGGATGCCGTTGAACTCCAATGAGTGTCCGGCGTTCGGACCGCCTTGGAAGCGGGCTACCACATCGTATTTCGGGGTCACCACATCCACGATCTTGCCTTTTCCTTCATCACCCCATTGCAAACCAAGTAAAATGTCAATCTTCTTTTTTTCCATAAAATGCTATAAAGTCATTGTTTAGAAATTATCGCAAACCATGTGTTTGCAGCGGCAAAGATACTCAAAAAATGTATTCATCTTTTTGAATATTCCAAATTTTATTATTTTTGCGACTTCAATTCATATACCCTTAACTTTTGAGTTTTGATTTTTTTTAACTTTAAATTTTAATATTATGGCATTAGCAATTGATTCAAGCAATTTTGAAACCCTGATTAATGGGGACAAATTGGTGGTGATTGACTTTTGGGCCCCCTGGTGCGGACCTTGTCGCCACCTCGGACCGGTTGTCGAAGAAGTGGCCGCCGAATTTGAAGGCCAGGCCGTCATCGGCAAATGCGACACCGACGAAAACAACGATCTCGCCATGCAGTTTGGCGTGATGAACATCCCTATGCTGGTGTTTGTCAAGAACAAAGAAGTAGTTGATAGTCTCGTGGGCCTCGTTCCCAAGGACC
>DGGS01000091.1 GCA_002392325.1 Bacteroidales bacterium UBA3868 | reverse complement strand
AACCTGCGTCACGGCCCATCACCTCCAGCACCATGATGCGCTGGTGTGACTCGTTCGTGGTGTGCAACTTGCTGGTCAGTTTCTTCACGGCCATGGCTCCGGAGGCAAAACCCGGGCACAACACCGTTTCGTGCTGCTGTCCCTGATAGTGATGCCAAGTGTGCGTTCTCAAGTCATTGTCAATCGTCTTCGGGAAACCGATGACAGGAATACCGTATTTCTCGTACATCTTCTTGGCGGCGCCATTGGTGTCGTCACCGCCGATGGTTACCAAAACATCAATCTTATAGCGTTCAATGTTACGCAGGATCTGCTGGGAGCGGTCCTCCGGATTCTTCTTGCTAGGGAAGGGGTTGGTACGGGAGGACAGCAGCGCCGTGCCACCGTAAATACCGTTGTACGGGATATTGGTCAAATCCACAATATCACCATCGCCAAGGAGGCCCTTCCATCCGCGAAGGATACCATAAACCTTGAAACCGAGCATGGAAGCCCTGTTGCGAACGCATTCGATACTGGAGTTGATAGCAGGGGTGTCACCACCACCTGAAAGAATCGCTAATGTTTTGCCATTAAATAATTTATCTGGTCTCATATTCGTGTGTTTTTTTGATTTTCTTAAAAATTATTGCGCCAACATCTCAACAGCGGCGACACGGTGCGTGGAATCGGTGCGGATCAGATACTCCTCACAGCGCATTTCCTCCACAATGCCATTCACAATTTTTTCGATAATATAACCTTGAACATCAAACGAATAAGGTTTGCGCACAATGTCATAATACTGGGCCTGCATCGCCTCCCAGGTCTCACTCACCTTGAAAAGCCCCATACGGATAGCCACCTGACTGCTTAACCCTTCACGGAGTGTGCCCGACTGCATCGAAGCGAAATAATCCGTAATAGCAGATGAGTTTCCTTTTATCAGTTTGTCCAAATCATACACCACCAAATTGTCGATGGCGCTGCCGAAAGTGGTCTTCACCACAGAACCGCAAGATTCAGCCAAGCGGTTGGAGTGACGGATAAGCGAGTCGTTGAGATATCCGAGATTATGCGTGGCCAGCGTGTCCATCATGGGTTGAATGTTCTTATAATCAAGCTTATACAATTCATCCTTGTAACTTGAAAAACCATCCGCATTACACAACTTGGCAATGGAAGTGTCCAATGAGGATTTCAGGCAAATCAAAATAGCGTTTGATTTCTGACTGTTTGTATAGAGCGGTTCGGCATATTGTCCGGATTCATCACTACAAGAGCCCAAAACCAGTATGGAAAGCAGAGCAACAGCAAATATTTTAATTTTCTTCATCATTTTATAAAATTTGTGTGCAAAGATAACTATTTTTGCGGTATGAAAAACAGGTTGCTACAATTTATCGCTAACACTCCATCTACCAACAAGTTATTATCTGAGATGATCCATGATTCCTCGGAAAATGGGAATCCTGTCCCTCCTTTTTTTGCATTACACACCGATTTTCAATCCGAAGGGCGTGGGATGGGTTCCAACTCATGGTTCAGCGACAGGGGACGGAACATTCTGGTCAGTTATTACTTCAAGCCCAACCTCCCCGCATCAAGACAATTCCTTTTCAACCAATATTTCGCTCTGAGCACACTTGCTTTCATCCAAAAGTTTCTCCCAAAGGCCCTCATCAAATGGCCGAACGACATATATGTTGACGGGAAAAAGATTGCCGGCATCCTCATCGAGCACACGGTCAGTGGCGACCGCCTCCAACACACCATCGCCGGCATCGGCATCAACATCAACCAGGACCACTTTCCGGATGACATCCCCCACCCCACTTCATTGCTCTTGGAAACGGGGCGCGAGCACGATGTGAACGAATTGCTGGAAGCGTATTGGCAGACCTTGTACGACCATTTTCCCGAATGCGACTTGTCGCATGAAGAGAATTTGAAAAAACAGTATATCAGCAACTTATACCAATTCAACGAATATCATCCTTACCTAATCCACGACCACCGCACCGAAGCGCGCATCACCGACCTTGACGAATACGGAAGATTGGTGCTGCACGACAGAAACGGGGAACGGTTTGTGTGCGGGTTTAAGGAGGTGGTGTTTATTTGAGATGTGAGACTTAAGACGTGAGACTTAAGATGTAAGATTAGAGACCAATTCCTTTTTCATTTTTCATGACCCAAGCCCAATTCCATAAGAAACTCCAAACGCATTTCGGATTCGAGCCGACGGACAGCCAGCGCGATGCGATGCAGGCGTTGTCGTCGTTCATTTACGAGAAGGGCGAGAACTTCCTGTTCATCCTACAGGGTTATGCGGGCACGGGCAAGACCAGTTTGGTGAGCGCGCTGATCAGAGCGTTGGAGGATGTTGGGGTGAACACGGTGATATTGGCGCCCACGGGCCGCGCGGCCAAGGTCATCTCGCAATACGCGGGCCGCAAGGCATACACTATCCACAAATGGATATACCGGTTGGGCGTGCGCAATGGCATTCGGCAGTTTTTCCGCAAAGAGAACAAATACAGCCACACTTTGTTCATCGTGGACGAGGCCTCCATGATTTCCGCCGAGTCCGCGCCGGGTGAGTTTCCGGGCATGAGCAGTTTGCTGGACGACCTGATGGAGTATGTCTTTTCGGCTCCACACAACCGCATGTTGTTCATTGGTGACGACGCGCAGCTGCCTCCGGTGCACGCCACCGAGAGTCCCGCACTGAACGCCGAGTACCTGCGTCATGCCTACCAAGTGAACATCCGGGGCAGCCGACTCACCCATGTGGTTCGACAGACGCTTGACTCCGGCATCTTGTTCAACGCTACGCTTTTACGAGACAAGTTAAACCAAAACGACATCTCCTTTCCCTTCTTCAGCAAGCAACCCTTCGACGACTTCAAGCGTGTGCCCGGCGGCGAGTTGGAGGATCTGCTCAACAACCTGTACAACCAAAACGACTGCGACGAAATCGTGTCCGTCACCCGCTCCAACAAACGAGCGTATATCTTTAACAACGAAATCCGAAGCCGCATCCTCTTCCGTGAGAACCGCATCACCACAGGCGACTACCTGATGGCGGTGAAGAACAACTATTTCTGGCTGGACGAAACCTCCGAAGTGGGATTCATCGCCAATGGCGACATCATGGAGGTGATGGCCATCCACAAGCAGCAGGAAATTTACGGTTTCAACTTCGCCGATGTGACCGTGCGCCTGTGCGATTACCCGAATTACCCGGACATTGACATCAAGATTATCTTGGAGAGTCTGGAGGTGGAAGGTCCGTCGCTGACCTACGAGGACAACCTGCGACTGTACCGTGCCATTGAGGAGGATTTCGCGGACATCACAAACAAGAGGGCCCGATTTTTGAGAATCAAGAACAGTCCGTACCTCAACGCCGTGCAGGTGAAGTTCGCCTACTCGCTCACATGCCACAAAACACAGGGCGGCCAATGGAAGCATGTGCTCATCGACCAAGGGTATCTGACAGAAGACAATCTCGACAAGGAGTATTTGCGCTGGCTATATACCGCCGTCACCCGAAGCACGCAAAATGTGTATCTGATCAATTTCGAGGAGAAAATGTTTGAGAGATGATTGCTCTGACCACAATCAAGTTCAGGCCTGTCATTCCTTTGATTTTGGTGTGATTCTTTGGTAATGATATAGATGTTGACCCGGCTATGCTCTAGTTTCCGCTCAACGCTGATGCGTCTCGCGGAATGGTGTGCCGCGCATGGTGAAAAGGGGAAAGATGGGCGGCCTCAGCATATGTTCCTACAACATCAGGCGCCCCATGCCGCCCATCTTTCCTCTTACATTCTTTCGGTGCGCACACCATTCCGCCGTTCACTGTGTTCACGGCGGAATCCTAGTCAACAGACCATCATATTGGGTCATCTTCTA
>DGGS01000154.1 GCA_002392325.1 Bacteroidales bacterium UBA3868 | reverse complement strand
AGCATGCCCTGCGCGCCTACACGCCGAAAGACCAGAAGGCCGTGAAGACCGCCGCCGACACGTTCCGTCCCAATCCCGAGTTCAAGACCGAAGAGGCCATCTCCACGCTGGAAACTGGCGAGGCGCTGGTCAGCTTCTTAGACGAGAAGGGTGCGCCGAATATTGTGCAACGTGCCAAGATCCTGTTCCCGCTCTCCCAAATCGGAGCCGTCACTCCGGAACAACGCAACACGATCATCCGGAGCAGCCGTGTGTACGGCAAGTACGACACGCCCATTGACAATATCAGCGCTTACGAAATGCTGGTGCAACAAGCTGAAGAGCAGAACCTTCCGGCCACATCCAAAGACAAAGGAGGCGCTGTTGAAAAGAAATCCGGCAAGGAGACGACCGAGAAGAAAAAGCCTGGTATGATTTCCAAAGTAATCAAGGCGGTTATTACCGCACTGACTGCCACAGTAGGCACCATCGTTGGCACAGTGGTCAGCGACAAGGTTACCGGAAAGAAGACCAAATCCTCAAAATCCGCTGCTGAGAAGATTGTCAAGAACTCCACCTCCGCAGCCACACGTACCATCACACGGGAAATCACCCGTGACATTCTGGGAAATCTGATCAAATAAGCGACACACGCGCCGCAATTCCACACAATTCACGAATTCTTCCTCGATTGGGTGCTCTTCGCCAACCTGAAGTCCATGCGCCTGCCCGGCACCGAGCACATGGAAGCAGCCTACCATCAGAAAAAGTACCACTTCGTGCAGTCGCTGTGGGGGAATGCTTATCGGGCTGATCCCGTGCCTGATTGGTGCGGGGATTTATGCGGGGTTGTGCTGTTAATGATAATTTCTTACTTTGATTTGACAAGAAGGAGTTTCCGTCACCTCCTATCGTCGGCGACGGAATGGTGCTCTGCCGAATGTGACAATAGGGAGGAGATGGGCGGCGGCAAAAAATGTACAGTTGCCAGCACGTTTACAATCGCCGCCCATCTCCTCCCCTTTTTTACCCCGACACAACAAACCATTCCGCGAAACGCGATAGCGTTGAGCGGAATCTCCTATATTTTTTGTTGTCCGCGTCAGTTCTTCATTTTGTGTTTTATCGGAAACAAATCAATAATGCTTCCGTTACATTCCGGATAATTCTTGCAGACGATTTGATCAAAATCGTCATCACTACGAAATTGTGGTTTAGTGCGGATAGCCTTGACATATTTAAATTTATAGCGTTCTCCGCAATGTAAGCATTCCACGGTTTCCTCAAGAGGAAATCCTAAACCATTTTCCTGATGGTCTTTAATGGCGGCCATCCTTTCTTGTTCGTCAAGTTCCATGTACATGTCTTCATAATTTAAAGGATTATCTTCGATGATATCGGCAGGTTTTGTATTCCATTTTTGTTCTAAATCAATACGATAAGGAACAAAATCACTGCGATGTCTGTCTGAACTTAAAAACACTTGTTTGAATATTTCCAGTTTTGTTTCAGTATTGAATTTTGTGTGATTCATTCTTTCTGCATCTGAAATGTACATATCCCATTCATCAAGAGATATTTTATGGGCATTGTCATACAGTAGATGTGCAAGTTCTAATTCTGAAGGATTTGCTTTCAACAAATCATCCCATTTTGAAAATCCTGCAAGCTGCGCAATAACATGTTGGGCATTCATTAATGTGAATTTAAAATCTGATTTTTCATCATTCAAATCCAAATAATCGAAAATCCCCGTAATGTCAAAAAACTTTGGGTTGTACTCGTGAAAACCATCTTTCGGGTTGAAAAGACGAGTTTTGTAATCTTTAAGAAGATTCTTTGCCTGAAGCTTAAAATACTCAATGTGGTTCATAATTAATGTTTAAGCGTTATTAATGTGCCAAAGCTTTTATCTATCCTATCCGCCCGTACCCTTTAGTGACAAAAACCATGACACTTCGGTTAAACATTAATATCAATAGTGGTATGATAAAATCTTCGCACGGGCAGCAGGCATTACCACTAAAACCGACGGCAAAAATACAAAATAATTCTTTTGACCAATCGTTTGTCGTCATTTTTTTTACGCACAGATATGAGCGATACGCTGAGATAAAAATATTCTCAATTTTGCGAAGATATGAATAAAAGATGTATCTTTGCAGTCGATTATGATTGTATCATTTGATAAGGAATATCTGCAGGAATTGTACATTAACGGACATTCAACGAGCAAGAAACATCGCTTCCAGCCTGATGTGGTGGCGAGGTATGTTAAAGTAGTGAATATAATGAAGAATGCCAACAATGTTCTTGAACTCACTCGTTTCAAAGGATTGCATTACGAACATCTTATAGGCGACAAAGAAGGAATATCTTCTGTGAGAGTAAATGACAAATATAGGATTGAATTCACAGAGTCCTCAGTTGATAACCAGCAAATTGCAACCATCTGTAATATAATAGAATTGTCAAACCATTACAAATAGGATTATGATACATAAAGCAGGAGTACCGGACAATATGATTGCCAATAATTTAACGCCGTTCATTCCAACACATCCGGGTGACATTATCAAGGATGAGATTGAATACCGTGGCATTACACAACGGCAACTATCAGAGGCAACAGGCATCGCTTATTCCGTGATCAATGAGGTTCTGAATGGGAAACGCCCAGTCACCATTGAATATGCCCTACTAATCGGGAAGGCACTAGACCTGGATGCTGGGACATTTATCCGTATGCAGTCGGAATACGATATGCAGATGGCGGAACGAAACAAGTCTTTCAAAGCCCGTCTTGCTAAAATCCGCAAAATCGCATCGGTGTTATGATGCTCAAACTCGAAAAATTCCTAACCCTTTTCATCGGCATCGGCGCAGTAGGCGGTGCCGTGATGATGTGGATTGACCCTACGGGCGTTGCGTGGGGCGGCGAGCCGTTGTTAGAGCTGCTGCGTGCGAAGATGCCCTGGCCGGACATCTTCTTCCGCAACTTTATTCCCTCGGGCTTCGTGCTACTGGCCCTGAACGGGCTCCCCCAGATTGCGGCAGCAATCCTCCTGTTCAAAAAACTCCCGCTCGCACACTGGACAGTCCTCGCCTGTGGCATCATCCTGATGCTCTGGATTGTCCTTGAATGGTGGGTGTGGGGCTTCAACGCTATCAGCAACCTTTATTTTGTGCTCGGACTGGTGGAAGCCGTGGCGGCGCTTATCAGTTTGAGGCGAAAGTAATGTATTGACCATCATTCTTCACTTAAAAAACGATTCTGACGAACACCGGATAGTGGTCGGACGGATTCTTTCGCGTATAGGTGTCGAACGAGATCTCCTGCGGCGCATCGGCCGATTTCAACGACTTGCCTGAAGCATCGTTCTCCGTCCAATAGCTGTTGGTGAGGATTCCGTATGCCTCCACCTGGATGGCAGGCGAGGAGTCCTGACTGCCATCGTCTATCAGCAGCACCTCGAAATCTTTCATCGTCTGACTTAACAACGAATCCAATGTTTCGCGCTGATACTTTTCCGCATTATAAACCGGTATTATAACCGAGAGCTTTATATTATTCATCGTTTTTAAATATTTATTTTTCTTTTTTCTATTAAAACCTGTCTTCTTCAGGCACTGGACAGAGGACCTCGCCGATGGTGCGCGCCGTCATCAGACTGCGGAGGCATTCGGTGTAGCACTCTGCCATGCGTTGTTTCGCTTCCGCTCCAAGCCACTGATCATTGCACTGCAATTCCATGGTCATCGTGTTTTTCGACTGGTTCGTACGCAGATGCACATCCAATCCCACTGGATTGACCTTCTGCGGCAACTCCACTTCGTTGATGGGATGACCACCGATAGAGAGGTCGCTGAGCGTTTCACCTTGATAGATGAATACAAATTGAAATATATGGAAACACACTGAGCATGCACGAACACGGCACATTTTTCGAATAGGTTGTTTCATATTCTATGGTTACGGTTTCGCCTGTTATCGCATCCTTGGCACCACATATTCCGTGCTTATCGGCCTCGCGCTGGTTGTCGGACAGTACTTTTTCTGCCGTTTTTGGTTCAAAAAGCACACCAGTGGTCCGTTGGAGGCCTTGTGGTACAAACTGACATGGATTAATCCTTAATGTCGTGACGGCGGGGATTGCCAACTAATACAGTGCCGCTCGAAGACAGGAATACATCTCGGTTTTTTTAGTATTTTTGTCGCCAATACCAATTAACAATAACAAATATGAAAAAGACATTGATTATGCTATCTGTGTGCTTCTTTTTTTTCGGATGCACAAGAGATTGGGGAACACCCACAACCCGAAACTATCCCATCAACGGCACCTATACAGGCCTTGATATAAGCAACGCTTTCCATGTGACGGTGAGCGATCAGGTGCAAGATGTGGTCGTCACAGTGGGCGACCTCGCACACGAAAAAGTTTTGGTGAAAGTTATAGACGGTAAGTTGCATATCGGCTTCAAACCGCATACCTCATACAACGGAGAAGCCACTGCCATTATCCCTGTTTCCATCATCTGCGACCTTGAGCTCAGCGGTGCCTCCTCTTTCAAAGGCGATCTCAGCGGGACTGAGGTGGACATTGACCTGTCTGGCGCGTCATTCTTCAAAGGCAATATTGTGGCCCACGATGTTGACTTCGACCTTTCAGGAGCATCCACTTGCGAGAGCCATGTCGAAACCGACGAACTTGACATCGAACTTTCCGGCGCATCCAGTGCAATACTTAATGGTTTGTGCCAAAGCAATATGGAACTTGAAATCAGTGGTGCCAGCAAACTGGAGGCCGCCCACTTTAATGCCCCATCCATTCATGGAAACATGAGTGGAGCCAGCAATGCCGATGTCACCTGCTGTACCAGTTTGAATGTGGATCTTAGCGGCGCCAGTACACTCACCTATGGCGTCATCTCGGAAGACTGCCATCCGGCCATCAACTGTCCTGCCTTCGGCGGTTCTGTCGTCCGCCCGCGCAGATAGATACTTTATTGGGAAATCAATTCCTCCAAACATTTCAACGCCTCATCCAGCCCTATGGCCTGCGTGAGGCGTTTTTTGCCTTCGTACACGCACACGAGACCGTTGGAGGCGCCCACAATGCCGTAATCGGCATCCGCCATCTCGCCGGGTCCGTTCACGATGCAGCCCATCACGCCGATCTT
>DGGS01000036.1:443-5234 GCA_002392325.1 Bacteroidales bacterium UBA3868 | reverse complement strand
TCGGGCTGGTAATAATCGTAGTAGGAGACGAAGTACTCCACGGCGTTTTCAGGGAAAAACTGCTTGAACTCGCTGTACAATTGCGCGGCGAGGGTTTTGTTGTGGCTGAGCACCAGCGCCGGGCGGTTCAGTTCGTTGAGCACATTGGCAATCGTGAAGGTCTTGCCGGAACCCGTCACACCCAAGAGCGTCTGCGCCTTGTCGCCGCGCCGAATTCCTTCTACTAATTGTTTTATGGCAGCGGGCTGGTCGCCCGATGGTTTATATGATGAGGTGAGTTTGAAATTCATTCGTTCTTTTTTAAGGCGGCAAAAATAATAAATTTGTATCTTTGCGCCTCATACAGACCTTTGAAGATTATGATAAAATACGAGGAACTCGTCAGCCAACTTAAGAGCCGCCAGTTTGCACCGGTTTACCTCCTCATGGGCGATGAGCCCTTCTATATTGACCGTGTTTGCCGATTCTTTGAAAACAAAGTGATCGACGAGGAAAACCGTGACTTCAACCAAGTGGTGGTATATGGCAAAGACACCTCCGCGGCGGAAATTGTAGCCAACGCAAAAGAGTTTCCCTTCGGAAGTCCTTACAAACTGGTGATTGTAAAAGAGGCCAAAGACCTGAAAGACATAGACTTGCTGAAATCCTATGTGGAGAATCCCGTCAGCACTTCCATTCTCGTGATCTGCCATAAATACGGCAAACTGAAAGCCACACAATACAAACCTTATGAGAAAAAGGGGGTTGTGTTTGAATCTGTTGGGGTGAAAGATTGGACGCTGCCCGAATGGATTATGAAGACGGCCACCGAGTTCAAGTTCAAACTGAACCCGCAAACAGCCAATGTGCTTGCGGAGCATATCGGCAACGATTTGTCCCGTATTTTCAATGAGTTCGAGAAGTTGAAAGTGATTCTCCCTCCCGGAAGCACGGTCAGTGCGGATGTGGTGGAAAAATACATTGGCATCAGCAAGGAATACAACATTTTTGAGCTTCAGGATGCCTTAGGAAGCCGGAATATCCCGAAAATCTACAAGATTATTCAAAATTTCATCCAGCATCCTAGGGAAAATCCCAACATCAAGACCATCCTGATGCTGTACAACTTCTACCATAAACTGCTGATGTATCACTTGTCGCCCGACAAGAGCAACCAGGCCATGTTTTCCATCTTTGGTAAACTGCCGCCGAACATTATGAGCAAGAATGTGCAATACGCGCAAAGTCACACCATCCCGCAACTTTGCTATATCATATCCGTTTTAAGGGAATACGATGCCAAATCCAAAGGCGTTGACAGCAACAGTGAGGATGGAGAACTTCTTAAGGAAATGATTTTCAAGATTTTACGTTAATATTTTAAAAAGAATAAAACCTATATGAAAAAAATCTTTTTGTTTGGCTGGTTTTTTCTTTTGTGCTTGACCTTCGGGCATGCGCAAAATACAACCTCGGTTCAGACATTCAAACCCTTGCTGTCGGAAGGTGAGTTCCCGGCATTCTTGAATGAAGTGATGGCCGCCTCACCCAAAGACAACATATACAATGTTTTTCTGAAGAACCTTGTCTCGGAAGGCAAAATACTGTACGGCACGGAGTTGAACCGTTATATTGACAACATTGCCGACCAACTGCTGGCCCAATATCCTGATTTGCGCAAGGAGATCGACATTTACATTCTGGAGGTTCCAGAGGTGAACGCCTACTCGCTTAAAAACGGTGTCATCCTTGTCAACATGGGAATGCTGGCACAGGTCACCAACGAGGCGGAACTGGCCTTTGTCATCGCGCACGAGATTGCGCACTACAGCGAGCACCACGGCACTTTGAAACAGAAGGACAAGTCGAAAAACAAGGATTTCGTGAACGACTATCTGGCAACCCACCAGTATTCGCGCGATCAGGAGTTTGCCGCCGATCGTGTGGGGTTGACCCAATATTTCCAAAAATCGCCTTACAGTTTCGATGTGTTGGACGGCATCTTCGATGTACTGCTCTATGCATACCTGCCGTTTGATGAGATTCCGTTCGAGAGATCCGAAGTGGAAACTGATTTTTACACATTTCCGGAAACCCATTTCCTAAAAACGGTAGCCAACATCTCCGACCGCTCTTCTGTTGTGGATACATTTCTCACACATCCCAACATTGAGAAACGCCGCACTGCGGCCAAGGCGCTAGTCAAGAGTTTTCCGAACGAGAACCGCAAAATCTTCGTCCAACCGGAAGAAGACTTCGTCCGTGTCCGCGACCTGGCCCGTTTCTCCTGTATAGAGTATTATTTGAACAAACACAAATACGACAGGGCCATTTACAATATCCATGTTTTGGAACAGCAATTCCCCGAGAACGAATATCTGGAAAAGGCCAAAGTAACGGCCTATTACGGTGTTTCCAAACACAAAAGCGAGGGCTCCACAAAAGACATCCTGACATCCTATCGGGAAGTGGAAGGCAATATGCAACAGGTTTGTTATTTCCTGTCAAAAACCAACAGACTGGAAACTTCGCTCCTTGCGCTGCGCAAAGCGTGGGCGGCCAATCAAAAGTATCCCAACAACGCATATTTGGAAAGTATTGTCAAGGATTTGATTTCCGAAATTTTTGTTTCACAAAAGAAAAAATACATCGACTTCTGCGACTATCCTCAAGGCACCAAACTGGAGGATATCACGGACACCCCATCACCCGAAAACAACGCTCCGGAGAGCAAATACGACCGTATTAAACAGCAAAACCAATACAGCAAGGTTCTGCCTGATCCAAAATTCAAAACCGCCAACTACATGCTAGTGGACATCCATCAAGACTCCATCTTTAAAACTATGGTTAACGATGCCGTTGTGAACGCAGAAGCCATTAATCTGCTGGAAAACATTTCCGATAAGCACCTCGGAGAGGAGAAAAAACTGCTGGTTGCCAAACCTGATTATTATTTATTTGACAACAATTCCCAATTAAAGGTGTCAAAAAGCAAACAATACGCGGCAGATCTTCAAAAGATGATAACCCGTGCGTCCAACAAGATGGGCGTCACCACGATAGCGTATGACACGGACAAGAAAATGCAATATGACTCCAAAACATACAATGAACTTGTCCGGATTCATCACCTGAATGATGATATCAAATATGGTGGAGGTACGAGAATGCGTTATCACTCCTATCAATATCTTGAAGATATCACCTCCTCTACCGGTACCAAAATGTGCTGTGTAAACGCAGCCCGCAGTCCTTATCATTGGTTTACTTTCGATAAGTTATATTTGTTGTTATACTCCCTCGCCTGCCCTTACACCATACCGGTTGCGTTGGCCAACTGCTGCTTCATGAAATATGACTCCAATGTCAATTTCTACATTGTGGACATCTCAAAAGGCGAGATAGAAACAGTATCCTCCTACTCCAAAACCGCTCCCATCAGCCGAGCATATGTGGACGGATTTGTTTACAGTCAATTGGAAAAATACATCAAAAAGGGAAAACGATAAAAAATGAAAAAAGTCATATATCTTCTGCTGATTACCGTCGCTTTTTGCGCACAAGTGAACGCGCAGGGCTACAATTACATGGGAAAACATATCCTGTTCAATGCCAATGTGACCGTATCCCCGTCATGGATAAACCCGAACCCGATGACACCGCACCTGACCACGCTTTCAGCCAAAGCCCAACGGTATCTGGGCATCAACTATTGGGTAATACCCAGCATAGAGGCTATTGTGTGGGAAAAGGGATCTGTGGGCGCGGGTTACAATTTCTACAAGTCACCCTTTAAAGGGAAACTCGCTGTTCCTGTAATTAACCCTTATAATGATTATTACTATTATGACTACCGTGATTTTACTGGGATGATTACCGCACACGGGTTCAACGTGTTTTACAAACAATATGTGGGTCACACTTTCGCCCCACTGGGTCATTATTTCAAATTCAACTTTGACGGCCTCTTCTATAACTACAGTGAGATTGTTCCAAGCGTTGCGCCAGAGGGCAAAGACATGCTGTTCGGATTTAAAGTGGAATACGGCTACGATTTTCTGGTGCTTGACCGCCTGCGACTATCGGTTGGCGCATCCATTGGCACCACTTTCAATGACTTCTCATTGGCTTTCAAACAGATGACTGATGATAATTATTCCACCGACTACACAATCAGCGATTATGCCAACTCACGCATGTGGATGGCTTATTGGTTCGGAATCAAGTTGGGTGTAGGATTCCTTGCGTTTTAGGGAACCCTAACGCCTGATGAATATTGCATAATATGAACTTTACTCGGCAAGAACCAGGATGTTGTCGTGCAACACCTCGGCCACGCCGCCATTGATTTCAAAGAATTGGGTATTGTTGTCCGTGTCCTGAATTTTGACCTGTCCTTTCTGCAAAGCGGCCACCAACGGGGCATGGTGTTCGAGTATCTCAAACAACCCGTCAATGCCGGGCAGCTGCACCAGTGTCGCCTCACCCGTAAAGACCGATTTGTCAGGAGTTCTGATTTCCAACTTCATAGCCGTGGTTATTTAGCGGATGCCAACTCCTTTTTACCCTTTTCAATGGCCTCCTCAATGGTACCCACCAAGTTGAAGGCGGTTTCGGGCAGATCGTCCAGTTCGCCGTCCAGAATCATGTTAAATCCCTTTATGGTGTCTTCTATGCTGACCATTTCGCCCGGTACACCCGTAAACTGTTCTGCCACAGTGAACGGTTGGGACAGGAATCGCTGCACTCGGCGTGCGCGGTTGACGGTTTGTTTGTCCTCGTCAGAGAGTTCGTCCATACCGAGAATGG
>DGGS01000036.1:0-397 GCA_002392325.1 Bacteroidales bacterium UBA3868 | reverse complement strand
CCGAGAATGGCGATGATGTCTTGCAGCTCTTTGTATTTCTGCAGGATTTGTTTTACGCGCTGGGCACAGTCGTAATGCTCTTTACCTACAATCAGCGGGTCGAGGATGCGTGATGTGGAACCCAGCGGGTCTACTGCGGGGTAAATACCCAGTTGGGCTATGCTTCGCGACAATTCTGTCGTTGCGTCCAGATGGGTGAATGTTGTGGCTGGAGCGGGGTCGGTCAAGTCGTCAGCTGGTACATATACGGCCTGGACTGACGTGATGGATCCGGTTTTTGTTGAGGTGATGCGCTCCTGCATTGTTCCCATTTCACTTGCCAGCGTAGGTTGGTAACCTACGGCAGAAGGCATACGTCCCAGCAGAGCCGACACCTCTGAACCTGCCTGTGTGAAAC
>DGGS01000174.1:8480-8755 GCA_002392325.1 Bacteroidales bacterium UBA3868 | reverse complement strand
GGAGCTCTTCGGCTGCGAATGGGCGAATGTGCAACCGCACTCCGGCGCACAAGCCAACATGGCCGTGCTGCTGGCCTGCCTGCAACCGGGCGACACCTTCATGGGCCTCGACCTCAACCACGGCGGACACCTTTCCCACGGTTCCCCCGTCAACTCCTCCGGCATCCTCTACCACCAAGTGGCTTACATGGTGGACGAAGAGACCGGCTGCATCAACTACGACACCATGGAGGAAGTGGCGCTCCGCGAGCGTCCGAAACTGATCATCGGTGGCG
>DGGS01000174.1:0-8427 GCA_002392325.1 Bacteroidales bacterium UBA3868 | reverse complement strand
CGCCTACAGCCGCGACTGGGATTGGGCTCGTATGCGCAAGATTGCCGATGAGATTGGCGCCATCCTGATGGCCGACATTTCCCACCCTGCCGGTTTGATTGCGAAGGGTCTGTTGAACAACGCGGTTGAGCACTGCCACATCGTGACCACCACCACGCACAAGACATTGCGCGGACCGCGCGGCGGCCTCATCATGTTGGGCAAAGACTTTGAGAACCCGTGGGGTAAGACCACCCCGAAGGGTGTCGTGAAGATGATGTCCCAGATTCTCGACTCCGCCGTGTTCCCGGGCGTGCAAGGCGGCCCGCTGGAGCATGTCATCGCCGCCAAGGCCGTCGCTTTCGGCGAGGCTTTGACCGATGAATACGCCCAATATGTGAAACAGGTGAAGCTGAACGCCGCCACCATGGCCGAGTCTTTCGTCAAGAGAGGTTATAAGGTCATCTCCAACGGCACCGACAACCACCTGATGCTCATCGACTTGCGTCCCAAGTTCCCCGAGTTGACCGGTAAAGTGGCTGAGAACACCTTGGTTAAGGCGGACATCACCATCAACAAGAACATGGTACCGTTCGACACCCGTTCCGCATTCCAGACCTCCGGTCTGCGCGTGGGCACACCGGCCATCACCACTCGTGGCCTGAAAGAGGGCGACATGGACGGCATCGTTGAGATGATCGACAACATCCTCTGCGACGTGGAGAACGAAGAGCTCATCGCCAAGACACGCAAGACGGTCAACGACATGATGCACGACAGACCGCTGTTCGCTTGGTAAGATTGACAAAGATTACCAACATTATCAACTAAGGGTTGCCACACAGGGCAACCCTTTCTTTTTTATCCGCCGTGCGTATCTAAAAAATGCCTATCTTTGCCCTGATTTTTTGAGTATAGAACCAAATTTAAGTATCGACTGTAAAAATTAACATTTTATTATAAACCAAAGCATTAGCTATTATTTCGCGTTTACCGAAAACCCTGCAAGATTTACGGAGATAAAACACAGAAATAATATGTGAGGTTTGCCATTGCAAGCAACCTTATACCGATGAATAATAAGCGATGCTCATACCCCAAGAGGTGTGAGTACTTATTATCGGTAAAAGGTCTCCTTGCAGGGTTACCTTGGTAGCGCAATAAGGAAAGCACCTTTTTCTTTTTGCGTGGCGGATAATGGAGATGCAACAACTGTTATCCGTATGGCCAACAAAAATCTGAATGCGGCAAAAAACGCCAAGAAGGACGAGTTCTACACCCAACTTATCGATATTGAGAATGAACTCCGGCACTACAAGCATCATTTCAAGGGCAAAACCGTGTTGTGCAACTGCGATGATCCGCGTGTGAGCAATTTTTTCCACTATTTCAGTTACAATTTTGAACAATTAGGATTGAAAAAGCTCATCACTACTTGTTATAAAAACCAAAATCGGGATTTATTTTCGCAAAATGACAGCGAACGAGCAATATGGTTGGAATATTTTGGCGACAAAAACAACAACCGCGTACCTGACCCAGAAGAAATTGGCATCCATTATTTCCAAGGCGACGGCGATTTTCGTTCCCAAGAGTGCATTGAACTGCTGAAAGAGGCCGACATTGTGGTCACCAACCCACCATTCTCCCTTTTTCGTGAATATGTGGCACAATTGATGAAGTATGAGAAAAAGTTTGTGATAGTGGGCCATCAAAATGCTATTCATTACAAAGAGATCTTCCCTATGATAAAAGAAAATAGATTATGGCTGGGTTACGGTTTTAAAGGCGGAGCAGGACATTTCTTTAGCCGCTATGAAGACACTGCCACAGCAGGTGACCACCGGGAAGGTATGATTCGCGTTTCTGGGGTAAATTGGTTCACCAATTTGGAAATACCCAAAAGGCACGAGGATATGATTCTGTATAAGACATATAATTCTGAAGAATATCCGAAATATGACAATTTTGATGCAATAGAATGTTGTCCTACAGCAAATATTCCGATAGATTATGAAGGTTTGATGGGTGTTCCTGTCACCTTTTTAGATAAATACAATCCCGACCAATTTGATATTGTAGGAATACTGAATCATGGGTGTGATAGTGAATATGATTTGGCAAAACCGATTTTGAACGGGAAAGAGAAATTCTCTCGCATCCTCATCCGCCGGCGCCAGACAGGAAAAGTTAAGGCATACGAACAACCTGAAATGGAATTACCCATGGCGGCGGAAAAACCCGAACCTTACAATCCGTCTGTTTAATTACCTCAAAAAATGAATTGATTATGGCTGTTTTTTCGCATCATTTAGAGATGATATTAAAAATATTTATATTTTTGCAACGAATATTCACAATAATCAATTCATAATTTAAATCGATTAAATAATGACAAACCCAATCTGGATATGGCAATATGACCAATGGCCGCAATTCTGCTGGAACGACAGCAGTCTGATAGGACCTTTGTCTCGGGTCCGCGAGAAACAGGGACGACTGGTGGGCATGATGGACGCCTTGGGATTCGAAAACCAGTCTGCATCGTCACTCGACACTCTCACAGAGGATGTCCTGCGCAATGCCGAGATAGAGGGGCTGATTCTCAACGAGGAACATGTTCGCTCTTCAGTGGCAAGACATCTCGGCATCGACCTGGCAAGCGCCACCGCAACTGACCATTACAGCGAAGGGGTTGTGCAGGTGCTAATGGATGCAGTTGAAAATGCTTCCGAACCCTTGACCGAGCAACGACTCTTTAACTGGCACGCCGCCCTGTTCCCCACAGGCAGAAGCGGCATGACCCCCATAACAGTCGGTGCCTACCGCAGCGGAGATGAACCCATGCTGGTGGTAAGCGGTGCCATGGGCAAGGAAAAGATCCACTATGAAGCACCGCCATCCGACAGAGTAGCCGATGAGATGCGGCTTTTCCTGCAATGGCTTAATGCGGAAAGCACCATCGATCCCCTGTTCAAAGCCGGAATAGCGCATTTGTGGTTCATCAATATACACCCTTTCGATGACGGGAATGGACGCCTTACCCGCACTATCACCGATATGATTCTCGCTCGTGCGGACGGTCAGCCCAAGCGCTTCTACAGCATGTCGGCGGCGATACTGCGAAACAAAAAGTCTTACTACGACACGCTTGAATACATGGGCAAACACGGATTGGACATAACCCAATGGCTACTTTGGTTTTTGCTGACATTGGAAGATGCCATCGACACTGCACAAACACGCACATTACAAGTGATTCGGAAATCATTGTTCTGGCAACGACATCATACTACAGTCCTTAATGAGCGTCAAATCAAGATGATAAACAGGTTGTGGGACGGCTTTGAAGGAAAGCTGAGTACGGGAAAATGGGCCAAGATGACCAAGTCTTCGCAAGCAACCGCCCTTCGCGATATTCAGGATCTGGTCGCCAAGGGAATACTGCATAAAACCGATGACAAAGGAAGAAATGCGGGATATGAACTGGCAATAGATTAAAATATACCATATTATGCAAATCGAACTACACAAAATCACTGTCCGCGAACTGACCGCAGGATACCAGGACAACAACGAGAATGGCGTACGCGCCTTTGGCGGCCGACTGGATGTACGCCCACCCTTCCAGCGCGAGTTTGTCTATAAGGAAAAACAACGCGATGCGGTCATCGACACCCTGACACAAGGATTTCCGCTGAATGTGATGTATTGGGCCGTGCGCGAGGACGGCACCTTCGAAATCATCGACGGCCAGCAGCGCACTATCAGCATCTGCCAATATGTGAACGGGGACTTCGCCTACATGTTCCGCTATTTTCACAACCTCCAACCTGACGAGCAGGAGCAGATTCTGAATTACGAACTACAGGTTTACATTTGCAGCGGAACCGACAGCGAGAAACTCAAATGGTTCAAAACCATCAACATAGCAGGCGAGGAACTTACTGAACAAGAACTTCGCAATGCCGTGTATGCGGGCAATTGGGTAAGCGATGCCAAACGCTATTTCAGCAAAAACGGCGCGCCTGCGGCCAAAATCGGCAGCGATTACCTCAGCGGTTCCGCCATCCGCCAAGAATACCTTGAAACCGCCATCTCTTGGATTTCCGATGGCAACATTGAAATCTACATGTCCAATCACCAACACGATGCAAGCGCAGCTCCGTTATGGCAGTTCTTTCAGGCCGTTATCACATGGATTGAAACCTCTTTTCATCCCAATAAGGAACGCAAAAAGATCATGAAAGGCGTGGATTGGGGGTTTTTATACAAGAATTTCAAAGATCAAATTATAAATCACACTGTAGTTGACGAAGAAGTAAGAAAACTGATTTTGGATGATGATGTGACCAACAAAAAAGGCATCTATCCCTATATTCTAACCCGAAAAGAGCGATATTTATCCATCAGGGCATTTACAGAGGCGCAGAAACTAGCAGCATACGAACGGCAAGGCGGTATTTGTGCCGATTGCGGACATCACTTCGAATTGTCGCACATGGAGGCCGACCACATCACGCCGTGGCACGAGGGCGGCAGAACCATTGCCGAGAACTGCCAGATGCTGTGCCGGGAATGCAACAGAAGGAAGAGCGGGAAATAGGTTAAAACTTGAACTTCCACCGGCGGTGGCTCCACAGCCAATATTGCGGCTTGCGGCGGATGGTCTGCTCCAACAACTCCACATACCGCTGTGTGATCCCATACTCCGCACAATCGCTCGGAGCGTCCGTAATCAATTGCACATCAACACGATACTTACCAATCCGTTCCTTAATCACCTCATAATAAAGCACTGGAATATTGTATTTCCGAGCGAAATGTTCCGCACCGAAAATCATGCCCGTGCGCTGATGCAGAAAATCGGTCACATAACAACGCTTCTTGCTGTTGGGCGACTGATCACTGAGCATCATGTAGGCCACTGGAATGTGCTGTGACTCATAATGTTCGAAAGCATCGCGAACAGTGTCCGCAAACACCACCTCCGTGCCATAGCGGGTGCGCGCACGGTTCACCAGTTTTTCAAACACTTTGTCGGAGTTGGGCTTCCCTACCCCCACGCCATGATGCTTGAACATCTCATCCAACGCCAAAATCATCCACTCCCAGTTGTTGTAGTGCGACGACATCAGAATGACACTCCTTCCCTCGTCAAAATAGCGGTTCACCAACTCGGGATTGCTGCAACGATAACGCTTCCGCAAGATACAGCGCGGCAGCACCAGCATCTTCACCATCTCCACCGCTATCTGAGTGAGATGCCAATAATAGCGGTTCTTGATCTTTCGGATTTCCTTTGGGGATTTTTCCGGAAAAGAATTCCGCAAATTTTCCAAAATCACCTTTCTACGATAACGCACCACATAATTCAGCACCAAGTACAACGGCCCCGCCAGCACATACAGCAACGCCAAGGGCAGCAACGCCAGCGGATAACAAAGGAACCAGATGAAGAAGTAGGTGAGCATATTTTAGGGGTGTATAGTTTAGAGTTGGGAATAGGAGTAAAGGAGTAAAAGAGTAAGGGAGAAAAATTAATTCCTCTTTTCCTCTTCTCCTCTTCTCCTCTTTTCATCCAAATATTTAGCAAAATCGTAGAGCGAGTCGAAATGGTATTTCGTTATGGAGAGTATTTCATCAAATTCGGGGTGGCAGATGATACCAACGTGAACGGGCAAAATCCCAGCATTCTGCGCGAATTGCATATCGGAGAGCGCGTCACCGACCATAATGGAGTTACGGAAGTCAATATCGGGGAAGTCATTTTTTGCCTGCAGCGCCATTCCTATCTGGGGTTTGCGGCAGGAGCAGTTCTCCGCTGCCAAGTGCGGGCAGCAATAAATGGCATCCATCGGGGTGTGTTGCGCGAGCAGGCGCATCTGCATGTAGCTGTGCACCGCATCTACCTGGGCCTGCGTGCAGATTTTCTTGCCGACACCCTGCTGGTTGGTCACCAGGATAATGTGCTTGAATAGCGGACGCAGCATTTTCATGGCATCCAAAAAATGGTCCACAAACACAAATTGTTCCACCGACTCCACATAACCGCCCACAATTTGCACATTCACGATGCCGTCCCGGTCAAGAAAAAGGGTATTCATCATTGCAAAAAAACCGTGGCAAATATACAATTTTTGTATTTTTGCAGACTACTATGACTATTGAAGAACTACAGAAGCGGTTTTGTCCCAAAGAAACCGCTAAAATGCAAGCGTTCCTTCAGGAACCCAAAAGCCAACAGATTGTACAATTGAACGGTCTGGTGGGATCGTCATACCCGCTTTTTGTCTCCAATCTCGCAGAAAACATGACTGGAGTGCACCTTTTTGCGCTCAACTCGCGCGAGCGGGCCGCCTATTTTTACAACGATTTGGAGAAGTTGCTCAACGACCGCAATGTGCCGCTGCCCAACAAGAGAGTCCACTATCTGCCGTCATCTTTCAAGCGTGCGCACAACACCGATGAGATCGACAACTCCAATGTGAAACTGCGTTCCGAGATCGTCAACAAGATTGCGAACCATCCGGATGGTGATTATATCATCGTCACCTACCCCGAAGCGTTGGCCGAGAAGGTGGTCACTCCTAAATTTTTGAGCGACAACTCTTTCGTCATCCGTCAAGGCAATGAAATCCCCACTGACATATTCCTCCAATTCCTTTACGAATTTGAGTACTTGCAGGAAGATTTCGTTTTTGAACCTGGACAATTCGCCTGGCGTGGCAACATCTTTGACATTTTCTCCTTCTCCGAGGAATATCCTTACCGTATTGAACTGGACGGGGACACCATCGAGTCGATCCGCTTTTTCAATCCCGAGACACAACTGTCGATTCGGGAAGAGCCCGAGATTCGCATCATGCCGAAAATCGTGTCACTCGACAAGGAGGAGCAACGCATATCGCTGTTGGATTTTCTTCCTCCGGAAACTGTCTTGTGGTTAGACAACCCCAAAGATATCGGCTCACAGGTCGGGCAACTCTATAAGACTGTGAAAGAGGAGTTTGAGGACGACAATCTGGAACATAAAAACAGTGTTGACGAACTGTTCATCGGGAAACGAGATTTCGACTCCGCTTGCACCGGCCATCTGCAATTCCATATCAATTCAAAAAACGACAGCGCCGGGCAGACCATCGACTTTGCCTTAAAACCCCAAAACAACTTCGGGCGCAGCTTCGATTACCTTTTCCTGGAATGGATCGACAACATGGAACATGGCATCCGCAGTGTTTTCATGGCGGAGAACCAGTCGCAACTTGACCGTCTGTATAAGATCATGTTAGACTTGCTGGACAAGTACAACAAGCACAACGCCACCAACTACAAAATAGAACCGCTCTACTACCCTATCCGCTACATTCTGCACGAAGGCTTCCGCGATGAGAACCACAAGCTGGCCGTCTATACCGACCACCAGTTCTTGGAGAAACACGAGCGTGTGGTTATCCGCGACCGATACAAGAAGAGCGAGGCCTTTACGCTGCGCGAGATATATGACTTGCAACCAGGTGATTATGTAGTCCATATCGACTATGGGATCGGCATTTACCAAGGGTTGGAGAAAACCGAGATGAACGGCAAGGAGCAGGAGGTCATCAAACTCACCTACAAAGACGGTGACATATTATATGTAAGTGTCCATTCTTTGCACAAGATTTCCAAATATGTGGGCAAAGACGGCACCGCCCCCACCCTGCACCGAATCGGGTCGGGCACTTGGGACAAGATCAAGGAGCGTACAAAAAAGAGAATCAAGGAGTTAGCCATTGACCTCATCCAACTCTACGCCCAACGGAAAGCACGGAAAGGATTTGCTTTCTCTGCTGACAACTACTTGCAGACGGAATTGGAGGCCTCATTCATCTACGAAGACACGCCCGACCAGACCAAAACCCTGGCGGAGGTGAAGTCGGATATGGAAAGCGAGCATCCCATGGACCGGCTCATCTGCGGCGATGTGGGATTCGGGAAGACGGAAATCGCCATCCGCGCGGCGTTCAAAGCCGTGTGCGACAGCAAGCAGGTGGCCGTGCTCGTTCCCACCACCGTACTGGCATTGCAACACTACACCACCTTCACCGACCGGTTGTGCGACATGCCCTGCAAGGTGGAGTACATCAACCGATTCAAGACCAACAAACAGATTAAGGACACGCTGAAACGGCTGAAGGATGGTCAGGTTGATATACTCATCGGAACTCATCGGTTATTAAGCAAAGATGTGGTTTTCAAAGATTTAGGACTACTTATCATCGATGAGGAACAAAAATTCGGTGTTGCGGCAAAGGAGAAGTTGCGCGAATTGCGCGTGAGTGTCGATACGCTGACCATGTCGGCCACGCCCATGCCCCGCACCTTGCAATTCTCGCTGATGGGCGCACGCGACATCTCCGTCATCACCACGCCCCCACCCAACCGCCAGCCCATCCAGACCGAAGT
>DGGS01000088.1 GCA_002392325.1 Bacteroidales bacterium UBA3868 | reverse complement strand
ATGCCATGTTACACAGCAACATAGATGATCCCGACATCGATCAGAAGGCGCGCAAACTGTACCACAAGATTGCCGACGCATTCGAACAGCGGCAGCATCAGGCCAAATGCGTGCGTGCGGATATGGACTCCTGCACACACCCTATCATCGTGTGCGGCGATTTCAACGACTCACCCGCCTCGTTCAGTTACCACAAGATTGCCCACCGGCTTAAAGACTCGTTCCGAAGCAGCGGCAAAGGCACCGGCACCACCTACGCTGGCGAGGTGTTCCCCGCCTACCGAATCGACTACATTCTGCACGACAAGCAATACAACGATTTCGGCCATAAGGTTTGCTCCGAACTCAAGACTTCCGACCATTATCCGGTTTATACATACATTTCGATTATAAACAAGAAGTGAGGTGAACGGCGGAATGGTGAACGGTGAAGGAGGTGAAGGGTGAAGTTTGTTATGAAAAAATAATAACTCGATGAATAGACATATTTTATTAATTGTATGTTTTTTAGGTTTGTTTTTGGGGCAAGGGTGCCACAAAAAAGACAAAACGGAAGCCGTAACAGCTCCGGCGGAACTCACTGAGCAGTCGGTGACCGCCTTTGCACAGGAACTTGCCAAGGGCATTGTCCAAGAGCATCCCGACGCGCTCAATAATGCCATTGACGAGGAAAACATCCGACAACTCGTGTCTGAAAACTCCATCGTTTACAGCGGTTTTGATGTGGAAGGCGGAAAAGAGTATTTCCAAAAATGCCTCCACCTCGGCGAGCAGGCGGTGAAAGCCGTCAGTACGGGCGGCGACTTTGCATTCACAAGATACTACTTTGAGAATGGGGAACATCATGTTGTGTTCCGCACCTACGACGACTTCAACCTCAATTTCATGGATTTCGTGGTGGACACTGTGAATGGCGAACTAAAGCTGAAGGATGGGTTTATCTACAATACGGGCAGCACCTTGTCGAAAAACATCGAATACAGCATGTTACTGAACCTGATGATCCAGACAAACCCGACCGACAACGCCCATTGGCTGCAAAACGCCCAGGAACTGACCATGGACGGGCAACATGCCAAGGCGCTCCAACTGCTGAAGACCCATAAAGACGAATTGAAAGATTATCCGCTTTATTACCAGCTCTTTATAGCCAATCTTTATAAGACAAACGCCAAGAATTTCATTCCCCAAATGGAGACTTTGAAGGAAGACATTGACGAGCGTTATATGCTGCTCCATAAGCTTCTCTATTATTTCAACGAAGGGAAAATCGCTAATACAGAAGAGGTTATCAACCAACTGATACCGCACACCGGCGATGACCCCATCTATCTGCTGTTTTACGGGAAGGCGTGCATGAACGCCAAAGACTTCCAGCGGGCGCTTGACTGCCTCACCACAGCGGAAAGCGCATTGCCTCTGCTTTGGGACCTTTGGTACAGCGAATTGCAATGCTACAAAGGGTTAAAGGACACGGACAATTTCGACAAATGCCTACAACGGGGCAAAGAGGCATACGGCATGAGCGATGCGGAATTGGCAGGGGTTCGGAAGCAACTGTTGGGTTAGTAATGCGTGATGAGTTCCAAAATCACCCTGTCTTCCCCATTTATCACACCTTTACGGGAAAAGTTCTTCTCATAATTCACCCGGATTCCAGCCCGGACCGGCTTTTCAATGAACATTAAGGTCAAACCGGCAGTAATGCGCTGGCGGAAAGGTTCAACGAAATATCGGTCATTTTCAAGCAGTCTTCCATCACAATTGGGCGTAATGGCATCGTAACGCGCTGCCACATCCACATGTTCCAACCATTTCTTATTCACGCCAATCTTATAGTATGCAAATCCGTACAAGGCATGAGTGGGTTGGAATCCCGCATCGGCATACCATTTATATATATACTCCGATTCCAGATGCAGATTGGCAATATCATACGCCAAACCCAAACCGAGATTGTGCATCCGAAGCTCTTCCGGGCGCACGGCGGCGTAGTTGACGGTTAATTCAAAGCCCTTGAAGAACTTGAACGAACCGCGCGCCACATAATTCAGTTCTTTCTGGAACTGCATCTGCCGGCTGAATCCACGGCTGTTGAACACGCCCGCTTTAATCTCAAAGGGCACGACTTTATCCCACTTGTAAGCCACCACGCCACCCACATCGCTCCAAGCGGTGATTTTCTGGGTAAGAAACGATTTGTCGGAGAAATAATATTGATATGGGGAAAGCAGATTCTCATTACTGAACGGCATTTTATCATAACCAATCAGAAACGATAGTCCTTTTACGGGTTTGAATTGCGCGAAAATAGCCACTGGGGAGAATTTTCCGCCGAAGGTAAGGTCCACCAAAGCCATGTAGGAAAACATGGGGTGCACGCTGCCATAAACGCCCACACGCGTATGGCGCAACTCAAAATGATGGGCATTAAGATTGGTGTTATACTCATAGCGGCCGAGAACCGTGGCGGTGAACTTGGGGATGTAGTCTTTCTTGGTGAACTTATATCTATTAGTGACAGTGGAATCCCCTTTCTCCGTTAGGGTATCCTGCACTTGCGACACAGCCGTCAGGCAAACCGTCAGCAGCAGCGGCAATAGAATCAGTTTCAGCAAATTCCGTAAGTTCTTATCCATGAGATTATTAGCGAAGAATTGCGGCAAATGTTTTGCAAATCAGTTTTATATCACCAACAACTGACTGGTTATCTATGTATTGAAGATTCAACGCCAGTTTGGCGGGCATCACCTCTTCAATATAGGTCTTTTCCGGATCTTCAGAGGCGGCCAGCAGTTCGTTCTCATGCACATATTGTATAGACGCAAGATCGGTGAGGCCGGGGCGCACACTCAGCACGCGCATCTGCTCAGGCGTGTACATGTCCACATACTTGCGCACCTCAGGGCGCGGTCCCACAATGCTCATATCGCCTTTCAACACATTGAGCAGTTGGGGAAACTCATCAATCTTGTATTTGCGAAGAAAATAGCCCACGCGGGTAATACGACTGTCACGCTCGCCAACCGTAAGCAGACCCTTCTGGTCGGAACCAGTGCGCATGGTGCGGAACTTATACAGATAGAAATCCTTGTTGTCCTTCCCCACCCTGATTTGGCGGTAAAACACGCCCCCGCGCGACTCCAACACAATCGCCATGGCAATAATCAGCCAAAACGGCAACAGTAAGAGCAGCACCAACGCTGAAGAGAGAATATCCAGCAGTCTTTTCATAAATATCAGTGATAGCGCCAGTTACCATTAATGTCGCCGCCGTAGTAGTCCTCCGGAGTCCCATTATAAATGTCCGTCTGCGGCTGAATCTTCTTCACCAGTTTCATCTTCCAATTGGAATCATGAAGCTCCCCATACTTGTTGGAATGGAGCAACTCATAGTCATTGCCCACCAACGAGGGATCGTAAAAGACGAATTTCACATTCGACTGGTCATCCAAATAATAATAATGCCATATTTCATAAGGCACCGTAGTCGGGTCGGAAGGGATTTCCAGAATCTCATTGGGCTGGCCGTACTGCAGATACACACGGCCACGGTCGGTCAGATACCCCTTCACCTGCTTGCTGCCGAAACGCTCGTGGACAAAAGAGACCATCTTGGCATATTTGTTCCATTCCGCCTCAGGGTTGTTGGGGTTGCGCGCAAGCCAGAAAGCATAGAAATACCGCTGCAACTGCTCGGTTTCCACATCTTTCATACGGTTCTCAAAGAAATTGCGTTCCACCGTGGTGGAAATGGGATACAAACAGTGCACATTCTCCTCCAACACTTTACGGTCGGTCATGGACGCCACAAAAGAGTTTTCCACCACCACATCGTTGTATCGGGTAAGGTCAAGTTGCACCGAAGGGTTGCTTCTTTGGAAGAACACCTTGTTCACCAGCAACAGACTGTCGTGTTCATCATACAGTTCCACTACCGTATTGTAGTTTCCGGAAGGCAGTTTGAATACATTGAACTGGTCAATGACCAGCACCACATCATCGGTTGTCAACTCCTTGGTAATGATATTGTTGGGGAGCGCAACCAGTTTGTTTTCCGCATTTTCGACAAAGCATTTTGCCACAAGGGGCACGCCTGCTCCAAGCACATGTTTGGTGTTGTATATTTCCAGCGCAAACGGAAGGGTGTATTGGTTTTCGGGAATGAAATTGTAATAAGACGGAGGCAGGCAGAATCCGTACTTGATGTACATATCGGTGGATTCGGGCGCACGCAGATCCTCATACAGCGAAATGCGGGAAGAGGAAATCTTGTCTTCCGGAAAGTTCAACACAATGCGGTCAATGTACTTCAACTGCATGGAGTCCTGATGAAGATCAGTCAGGTAGAAATTCAGGAAAAAATCACCGTTTGGAACAGGAAGATTCTGAATATCAGCAAAATCCGGCAACTGACCCGTAGTGTCCGCGAACTCATCACTGGACAAGATATAGTGAAGCGTTTTCACCACTGTATCGCCCTTGGCGACATCCACCCGAATATCCACATCGGCCTCGTACTTCTGATGCTCGTTCAAGGCATATTTCACAGAATTGCCTCCGATAATAAAGGTGAACTCTATGTAGGGTTGCATCTTGTCGGTGCAGTACGCCTTGTGGCTGATGAAGGCCTTCATATTCTGCGCGGAACCTGTCAGGACCAACAGACATGCGGCGACAAAAAGGGTCAATTTTTTCATAAATGTCTGAATTTAAATATTGTGTCATTGTAGAGTCACCTCGTGATGACTCTACAATGGGGTTATCGCAATCGTTTCAACAATTCCACTGTCAGGTCGGCAATGGGGAGGCGGTATTGCTGCATGGTGTCGCGCTCGCGCACAGTCACCGTGTTGTCCTCCTTGGTCTGGTTGTCGATGGTGACGCAGAACGGGGTTCCGATGGCATCCTGTCGGCGGTAGCGGCGTCCGATGGCATCTTTATCCTCGTATTGCACCATGAAGTCCTTCTTCAGCATGTCGAAAACTTCCTGTCCGATCTCCGGCAGTCCGTCTTTCTTCACCAACGGCAGCACAGCCACCTTGTTGGGGGCCAGTTTGGCGGGCAGTTTCAGCACCACGCGTGTGGAACCGTCCTCAAGCGTCTCCTCCGTATAAGCGTTGCTGAACACAGCCAAGAACATGCGGTCCACGCCGATAGAGGTTTCAATGACA
Organism: Bacteroidales bacterium UBA3868; assembly: GCA_002392325.1. Classification (GTDB taxonomy): domain Bacteria; phylum Bacteroidota; class Bacteroidia; order Bacteroidales; family WCHB1-69; genus F23-D06. The sequence goes on along the minus strand of DGGS01000088.1, from coordinate 155 downwards.
TACGGCACATAGTTCTCGTTCAATTCCGGATCGAAGTAGCGCAACTTCTTGCCGGAGAATTTCTCATGCTGTGAGAGGTCGAAATTGGTTCTGGAGTGGATGCCTTCCAACTCTTTGAAACCGAACGGGAACTTGAACTCGATGTCGGTGGCGGC
>DGGS01000225.1 GCA_002392325.1 Bacteroidales bacterium UBA3868 | reverse complement strand
CAGGGCTCCAGGGTGACATATAAAGTGCAGTTTTTCAGATATTTTGCTCCTAATCCGTTGGCGGCGGCGGTAATTGCCAACATTTCGGCATGCGCGGTCACATCCTTCAGCGTTTCGGTCAGGTTGTGCCCGCGGGCGATAACCTTGCCATTCAATACCACAACCGCCCCTACGGGAACCTCGTCGGCTTCGTACGCGTCTATGGCCTCGTTTAATGCAAGCCGCATGAATTGCTCATCTTCTGTCATTTTCATTTTAGTGTTTTACCGTTGATGTTGTCACGACCCACTCTGCGCTCCCCTCGGTCGCTTGTATGGGTTATTGGGATAATGTCTTTTCAGGAAATATGGTCAAAAAATTGTGTCATGATTTTGGGCATGGGATAATTGTGCAGTTGGTCCATTGGCACAAGAATCTGGTTTTCGGCCAATTCTGGTTTCTTTTTCAGTTTTTTCAGATAGAAATAGGCATGGATGATCTGGTGGGAAAGGGTTTCCTTCAATTCCAGAATTTTTGTGGAATCGTCATTTTTTTTAGTCTTTTGGCCGCCATGAAGAGGTTCTGACGATTCGTGCAGCGGGAGTTGGTACAGATTGCGCCAGATGTCCTGTCCGGTTCTTTTTTCCAGGATGGTATTATTATTATATAGGTAAAAGGTATAGTGGAAAAACCGGTCTTGTTTGGTTTTGCTCTTGCTTTTCAGGGGAAGTGTTTCCGTCAGTCCGTGTTTCAGTGCGTAACACGAGCTTCGGAAGGGACAGTCGTCGCATTTCGGATTTTTCGGGGTGCACCAGATGGCGCCGAACTCCATGCAGGCCTGGTTGAAGGTGCCGGGGTCGTCTGTGGGGATGTGTTTGGCGCAGATTTCGGTAATTTGTTTGCGGGTGGCGGGCAGCATGATGTCGTCGCACACGCCGAAGATGCGGCTGCAGATGCGCAGCACATTGCCATCCACGGCGGGGTAGGGCAGGCGGAAGGCGATGGAGGCGATGGCCGCGGCGGTGTAGTCGCCGATGCCCTTGAGTTTGCGGATTTCCTCATAGTGTCGGGGAAATGTGCCATGGTGCTCGTTCACAATCTGTTGCGCGGCGGCGTGCATATTGCGGGCGCGCGAGTAGTAGCCCAGGCCCTGCCATACGCGCAATACCTGTTCCTCCGGAGCACGGGCCAGCGCACCCACATCTGGAAAAGTGTCAATGAAGCGCAAATAGTAGTCCCAACCCTGCTGTACGCGGGTCTGCTGCAAAATAATCTCGGATACCCAGATCTTGTAGGGGTCGCTTTCGCCGCGCCAGGGCAGCGAGCGTTGGTTCTCCCCGTACCAGGCCAGCAGGGTGTCGGCAAACATACCCTTAGTTGTTCTGGATGAGTTGGAAGAGCTGGTCCAGATTCGGGGTGAGGATGATCTCGGTGCGGCGGTTCTTGGCGCGTGCCTCAGGCGTGTTGTTGCTATCGATGGGCAAATATTCGCTGCGGCCGGAGGCGGAGAGGCGCACGGGCTCGATGTTGCCGTTCTGCAACAAGGCCTTCACCACGGAAGTGGCGCGCATCACACTCAAGTCCCAGTTGTCCTTCACCTGGCCGTTGCCACGGAACGGCACATTGTCGGTGTGGCCCTCAATGAGCACGAAAATATCTTTCTCGTTTTCCAGCACGCTGGCCAGTTTCTTGATGGCGTTCAATCCTTGCGCGTTGAGCTCCCAGCTGGCAGACGGGAACAGCAACTTGTCTTCCATGGAGACATACACCTTGCCGTCTTTCTCATATACATTCAGGCCGCTGCCTTCAAAACCCTTGAGGGCGGCAGTCACTTTGTCTTTCAGCGCCTTCACTTCAGCGTCTTTCTGGTTGAGAATGTTCTGCATATCCAAAAGACGGGCTTCCTTGACGGCAAGTTCAACTTTGGCCTGGTCCAGCGAGTCTTGCTGAGCGTTCAACAGTTTCTCTTTGGCGCTCAATTCGTCTTTGTACCGGTCAATATTGCTTAACAGGTCGTTCATCTGCGACTGGTTGTTGGCGTTGAGCCGGGTGAAGTCTTTCAGCAGATCGTCATAGTCTTTGGTGGCTTTGGCCAGGTCGCGCTCCGACTGGCGGAGTCTCCGGGAGAGGGAAAGCGTGTCTTTTTTCAACTGTTCACTCTCTTTGGTCAGGGCCTCCACTTGTGCGGTGAGCTGCTTTTTCGCATTGGAATAATCGACATTTTCGGAGTTGGCGAAGGTCAGGTCGGCCTGACATTTCTTATACTGGTTTTGCAGTTCGTTGTATTTTTGTTTGGTGACGCAACTGCCTAATAACACTGCAATGCAGATACTTACAGAAATAATGATGTTCTTTTTCATTGTGGTATATATTCAAGTGAGCAAAAATACCACCAAAAGACACGATTTTTGAAGGTGTCCTTAAAAATTTATAAACAGAAGATTTTGAATAAAATAGAGTATTGGGATTAACGGTTCAGGACTTCTTCCACTTGTTTGTACAGGGCTTCGAAATCACCGTCGTTGTTGAACACATAATCGGCCATCTGCATGCAGCGGCCCACATTCTGGTGGTTGGGGTCGGTGGA
>DGGS01000164.1 GCA_002392325.1 Bacteroidales bacterium UBA3868 | reverse complement strand
CAAGCAGCCGCCCTAATACGCAGTCGTACCGCTTTGGCAGGTTGTGCATTCGCGTATGCAGAAAGGTCGAAAGCCAAGGGCTTGTACTCAAACCAAGTGACCGGATATAGGGCATTACCATTCGTTTGAGCCACAGGACACTCACGATACGGGAATGTGGTGGGGGTGGTTTTCGTGTTGCTCGTGTTCACCCAGTAATAGTTGTACAAACCATAGTCATCGGGACCACAGGAGAAGTCCTGACTGGCTCCGCTTCCACTTGGGGAGGCCAGAAAACGGTTGTATGGCCAATTGGTGTTGGGACCTCCCACATTACACTCTCCTGTCGCGCTGTTGCGGGTGAAATTATTATAGTATCCGCCCGGAACCAATGCGGTGGTGTTGCTGTTGGTGCCATCCAACACCTCTATGGAAAATTTCGGATTCCAGTCGGGGTCATGAGAGGTGACATTTTCCTGCGCGAAGGTGAAATAGACCAGCAGGGTGCTGGAGTCTTTCGGCGGATAAAACCAGTATTCGATCTCCTGGCTGTGCATGCAAGCGCCGGAGTGCTGGTAGCATCCGATACGAATCACCTTGTCCTGATAGTGGTCCGGATTTCCGTCCCATGAACGGGGAATCACCTTCTCGTGTTTCCAGATGGGATTTGTTGATGAGCCTGCATTAAAGCATCTGCACGGGTCGTCTGACTGGCTTGAGATAAGCAGGTGGCTGGCATAATTCCCGCTACCCGTTGTTCCCATGTTCTGGTCCCAGTTTCGTCCGCTATTGCCGTAGCGGCAACGCACATACTTGTGGTTCTGGTCGCCTAATGTCATAAAATCCAGCGGTGCCGGTTGGCCGTTGGGCAACACGTCCGTTTCGCGCCAAGGCGTGTAGGTGTAACCAGTTTGGGCCGTCACTTCAGGTGTGATGGAGAGCATGAAACCAAACGCACTGGCAATCAGTAATGTTAGATAAAGTTTTTTCATATCCATAAATGTTAAAAATAATCACGGTACTATTATTCTAACGAATCCAATTCCTGTTCTGTTGCATGGGTTCGTTTTTTTTGATGTGCAAAAATAGAATTTTCATTGGGATGAAAATCAAAATCCAATAATGGATTAAAAATATCCATGTGGTTAGTTCGGGGTATGCTGTTTTTTCCTACTTTTGCAACTTGTAAAAAATGAGTGGCTATTTCTGCCCGTGCTTAAGTTCTCTTGCGTATGAATGATACTGTCAAAATTTTGGACAAGACTTTCGTGAAATTCATCCATGAAGCCGATATTGATGCCGCTATCCAGAAAGTGGCTGATCAAATCAATGAGGAATACAAAAACGACGATCCTGTCCTGCTGGTCACGCTCAACGGCGCTATCGTGTTTGCGGTGGATCTGTTGAAGAAGCTGACCATCCAATGCCGGATTTCCTGCGTGAAACTCTCTTCGTATAGTGGCACGCAGTCCACCAATGTGGTGAAAAACCTCATCGGACTCACGGAGGACTTGCGCGGCAAGCGCGTGATAATTCTGGAGGATATCATCGATACGGGACGCACCTACAAGCACTTGGTGGAAATGCTGGAACCGACCGGACTGAAGGACCTGCGCATCGCCACCATGACCTACAAACCGGAGGCCTATATGCTGGATTTGCCCATCCATTATTGCGCCTTTACCATCCCCAACAAGTTTGTGGTGGGCCGCGGCCTTGACTATGATGGCTACGGGCGCAATCTCCCCGACATTTATCAATTGAAAATCGATTAAATACACATAATATGCAGACGAATATTGTTCTTTTTGGCGCTCCCGGCAGCGGGAAAGGCACACAAGCCAAACTTATTGCCGAAAAATTCGGCTTCGACCATGTCTCCACCGGCGACCTTTTCCGTTACGAGATCTCGCACAAGACCCCACTGGGTTTGAAAGCCCAGGAAATCATCAATCGCGGTGACCTTTGTCCCGACGATATCACATTGGGAATGCTCAACAATCATATCCAGAAACATGAGGACAGTAAAGGTTTTATCTTCGACGGCGTGCCTCGTACCATCAAGCAGGCCGAGATGCTGGACGATAAGAATCTCTTCAAAGATCTGAATATCAGCATGGTACTCTATCTGTATGTGGAGATGGAAGAAGTGGAGAAACGCATCCTCAAGCGTGCGCAGTTGGAGAATCGTGCCGATGACACTCCCGAAACGGTGAAGGCGCGCGTGGCCAATTTCTTCGACCAGACCATGCCGTTGGTGGACTACTACAAGAACCAGGGCAAACTCATCCAGCTGAATGGTATGCAGGATATTGAGCATGTGTTTGCCGATATCTGCAAGACGATTGAAAACCATAAATAATGAACGAACAAGCGCATAAGCGCAGAATAGCGCTTTTGGGGTCCACCGGTTCCATGGGTGTGCAGTCGCTGCAGGTGATTGCGCAGTATCCCGACTTGCTGCAGTTGGAGGTTATTGCCGCCAATTCCAGTGCGGAATTGCTTATCCAACAGGCCAGAACCTACAAGCCCAATATCGTTGTGGTAGTTCAGGAAGAGGCGTATAAGATTGTAAAAGAGGCGCTTGCTGATGAGGATGTGAAAGTGTTCTGCGGCGAGCAGTCGCTGTGCGATGTATGCGAGATGGAGTGTGTGGATATGGTGCTCTCCTGCATTGTGGGTGTGGCCGGACTGCGCCCCATCTATCATGCCATTGACTGTGGCAAGCTCATTGCGCTAGCCAATAAGGAAACTTTGGTGGTAGCCGGTGAGTTGATGACCCGCAAGGCCAAAGAACGCCAAGTGCCCATCTATCCTGTTGATTCTGAACATTCCGCTATCTTCCAATCGCTGGCTGGCGAGCAGTTCAATCCCATTGAGAAACTCATCATCACGGCCTCCGGCGGTCCGTTCCGTGGCTGGTCAAAGGAAGAGTTGCAGGCAGTGACCTTGGAGCGGGCACTCAAACATCCTAACTGGAACATGGGTCCCAAGGTGACCATAGACAGCTCCACGCTCATGAACAAGGGACTGGAGGTGATTGAGGCCAAGTGGCTTTTCGATGTGCCGCTGGAGAACATTGAAGTGGTGGTCCATCCGCAGTCGGTGGTGCACTCGCTGGTGCAGTTCCGCGACGGCTCCATCAAGGCGCAGCTTGGCGTGCCCGACATGAAGTTGCCCATCCAATATGCCATCACCTATCCGTTGCGTTTGGAGAACAGTTTCCCAAGATTTGATTTTGCTAATTATCCGCAACTTACATTTGAGAAACCCGATATGGAGACATTCCCATGTCTGAACATTGCATACGAGGCCTCGCGCCGGGGCGGTTGTATGCCATGTGTGATGAATGCCGCCAATGAAGTGGCCGTGCAATGGTTCCTGCAAGAGAAAATCCGCTATGCGGAGATTCCTGTGCTCATCGAAAATGCGTTAGCCAAGGCCGATTTCTGCGTGCCTCAGAGCGTCGAAGAATATCTGGAAATCGATAAAGAAACGAAAAACCGTATTTGTAGGGGCGAATGATCATTCGTCTCTGCGACAAATACCAACATATTACAAATATACCCCATGAGAGCCCTCATCACCAAATCCACCGGCAGTTGGTACCAAGCCCGTCAAGATGACGGGGTGGTGGTGCAGTGCCGTTTGCGGGGCCAGTTCCGCATCAAGGGCATCAAAAACACCAATCCTGTGGTGGTGGGCGATTGGGTGGAGTTTGAGTTGGAGGAGGACGGCACCGGAACGATTACGAACATAGAGCCGCGTCGCAATTTCATTGAGCGAAAATCCACCAATCTTTCCAAAATCAGCCATGTGATTGCCTCCAATATAGATGTGTGTTTCCTTTTGGTGACGCTGAAGGAGCCGCGCACCTCGTTAGGTTTCATTGATCGTTTTCTGGTGTCTGCTGAAGGTTTCCGCATACCGGTCTGCTTGGTTTTCAACAAGATGGACATTTACACGGAGCAGGAGAAACGGATGGTGGAGCAGATGACGGAACTCTATACGGGCATTGGTTACCAGGCCGTGCACACCTCTGCGGTTACAGGGGAGGGTATTGAGGAGTTACGGCAGAAGATGGCGGGTCGGGTGGCCCTGTTCAGTGGGCATTCCGGCACGGGCAAGTCTGCGCTGATCAAGTGTCTGGACCCCTCGTTGGACTTGCGGGTGGGAGAGATTTCCAAGCAGCACCTCAAAGGCCGCCACACGACTACTTTTGCGGAAATGTTCCCGCTGGCGGGTGGGTATGTGATGGACACGCCTGGCATCAAGGAGTTTGGGCTGATACAATATTCCAAAGAGGAGATTCGGGATTATTTCCCTGAGATTCGCGCGTACAACAACAAATGCAAGTTTGACGACTGCTCGCACACGCACGAGCCCGGCTGTCTGGTCCGTCAGGCCGTTGAGGACGGGCATATTGCCGAATCGCGTTACATGAACTACCTGGCCATCCTGCTGGACGATGACATGAAACTGGCCGATTGGCAATTGGAATAATTACTATTTATGCTTCTCCAACGTGATGCCGAAATCACTGATGCCGGACACCACATCCTCGCGCATGCCCTGCGTGACCGTGAATGTGTAGGTGCCGTTGAAGGGGAACCGCACATTGGGCTGGAACAGGAACTTGTTGTCCTTGATGCGACCCTGGCCCTTGCCCGTCCATTTCCCGAACTTGTCGCAAAGTATGAACCCTAATGTGTCCTGCTCGCTGTGCCCGTCAGGATATTTGGTGTTCATGAACACATAGAAATTCTGCGTCTGGAAGTCTGTGGTGTTGCGCACATGAACATACATGTCGAAATACTGCATGGAATCGGTGATGTCAACCGTGAAAGTCAACGGTTTCCTGATGTCCCATTGCTCTTTCGAAAGGGTTTGGATGTCACTATAATAGACATTCTTGTTGCACGCGGTGCAAAACAGGACAATTCCGAATAAAAGCCAGACAATTTTTTTCATTGTTGCAAGATGCTTAACCGTAATTATTTTTCGTCCGCGATGTTCTTGAGCTCGTCCATGCTGTAGTTGTTGCCTTCATCCACCTTCTTCTGGTTCACACTGGCGAATTCCTCCAGCGTGTCGGGGTATTTGCCGCTCTCGTTCATCTTGATGATTTGTTTTACCTTGTCCAACGGCAGGGCGAAAATGGTGGAAGGATCATCAGCGTAGGAGTACCATACAATCTTCTTGAAGATGTCGATTTTGTTGTAGAATCCCTTGCCTTTTTTGGTTTTGAGATGGATGTTCGGGGCGGGAAATTCCTTGAGTTCCTGCAGGTAGGTGTCCTGTTCGAAATTGAGACAGCATTTGAGCTTGCCGCACATGCCGGCCAGTTTCTGGGGATTGAGGGAGAGTTGCTGCGTGCGTGCGGTGTTCGTGGACACGGATTGGAAATTGGTGAGCCACGATGAGCAGCAAAGCTCGCGTCCGCAGGAACCCAGACCTCCGAGTCGGGCGGCTTCCTGACGCACGCCGATCTGGCGCATCTCGATGCGGATGTGGAACAACTCGGCTAATATCTTGATCAGTTCGCGGAAATCCACACGCTCCTCAGCGGAATAGTAGAAAATGGCCTTGGTGCCGTCGCCCTGGTATTCCACATCGTTGACTTTCATCTTGAGGTTCAAATCCCAAGCCGTATAGCGCGACTTGAGCATGGTTTCGTGTTCCAAACCCACGGTCGAGATCCATTCCTCAATGTCGGCGTATCGTGCGGTGCGGTACAACTTCTTGGTGACATTTTCCGGTTTTATGTGCTTGTGCTCCAGTTGGCGTTTCACCTGCAATCCCAACATGGAAATGATGCCGATATCGTGCCCGGGATTGGCTTCCACGGCCACAATGTCGCCAACCTTGAACACGCCTTCCTGCGGCAGCAGGAAGAAGTCCTTGTGACTGTTTTTGAAACGCACCTCGGCGATGGGGAACTCAATGTAATCCAATGAGATATCCATCTTGGAAATCCAATCGTAGGTGGGCAGTTTGCAGGCGTTGTAGTTGTATTCATGGCAGTGAATATGCTCCGGTTCCGGAAGGTCGCTGAGTCCGCGGGTGAGAAAAATGTTCTCTGCAATCTTGGCCGACTCGGGAGACAGACCGGTGCGGATGTCAATGTTGAGGTACTTTTCCCAATCTTCCGCCTGGGTGTGGTCCTTGTCATCCTCCGTCACATGCTTCACCACCTTTTTCCGCTCAATGTCGGTGATGTCACCGATGTCGTTGGGATCGTCATCATCATCCATTGGCGTAGCCGGTCCTTTAGTTTGGTTACGCACCTCCATGTCCGCGGGAACTTCGGGCTCCGATGCTTCCACAGGTTCTTCCCTTAAGGAGTCCTGCTGCTTGTCTTGGTTTCTATCTTGTTGATTCTGACGATGTTTTGAGTGGCGTTTGTGTCTATAATTGTTTTGTTTTTTATCTTCTGATCTGTTTTCCATCTATATAAAATTAAGTCGGCAAAGATACAAAATCAAATTCAAAGTTCAAAACTCAAATTTTAAATTGAAAATTGTATATTTGCACTCAATTTGTAAATGTTGATGTTATGAAAATACCCGCATCTGAACTCCCATTACAGAAAGATGGTGCCATATACCATCTTAACTTGCATCCCGATGAGCTGGCCGACAATGTGATATTGGTGGGCGACCCCGGTCGTGTGCCGATGCTTTCGGTGATGCTGGACACGATTGATGTGAAAAAGCAGAACCGTGAGTTGATCACGCATACGGGAACTTACAAGGGCAAACGGGTGTCTGTGATTTCCACGGGCATGGGGACTGACAATATAGATATTGTGTTGAACGAATTGGATGCGGTGGCCAACATAGATTTGGGCACACGGGAGGTCAAGTCGGAGCGCCACACACTCAATCTGGTGCGCATCGGCACTTCTGGGGCCCTGAATCCTGACATCGAGTGCGGGTCATTTGTGGCTTCGGCGCACGGTTTCGGCATCGATGGCGTGCTGCAGTTCTACGATTATGGGGATATCAATGAGGAGGATGTGGTGGACGCTTTTATCCAGCAAACTGGCTGGAATCCCCGGCTCCCACACCCGTATTGCACCCCGGCCAGCCCCGAGCTGCTCCGGCGCATCGCCTTTGACATGAAACAGGGTGTCACCATCAGCGCCCCCGGCTTCTTCGGGCCGCAAGGCCGGCAGGTGCGTGCGCGCCTCATGTATCCGGAACTGAACCGCAAAATCGAAGCGTTCAACTACAACGGACTGAAAGTGACCAATATGGAGATGGAGTGCTCCGCCATTTACGGTCTCGGCAATGTGTTGGGTCATAATCCTTTAACCGTATGCCTGATCATCGCAAACCGCGTCACCGGACGCTTCCTGGATGACTACCACGGCCTGATGCAGGATCTTTGCAAGACGGTGCTCGACCGATTCTAACTCCCCCTGCTTTTTCCCAAGCATTCCTTCGGTGCGCCAAACCATTCCGCCGTGAATATTGTGAACGGCGGAATCCCAATCATAGCAACAAAAAAAGCAATCCATTCGGATTGCTTTTTTGATTGGTCGGGGTGAGAAGACTCGAACTTCCGGCCTCTACGTCCCGAACGTAGCGCGCTACCAACTGCGCCACACCCCGCCGTTATTTGAGGCTGCAAAAATACATTTTTTTTGGTAATATTCGTCATATTTATTTTTTTTTGCCAAACCATCCTATTTACCGATATTTTTTTTACTTTTGCGTTTGCTTCCAAATTTAGATTTGGAATATTATTATACTGATAATTAGTAACATAAAATAATATTGTAGTATGAAAAACATTACCAACAATTCCTTGTGGAGCAAGTTGACACTTCTGCTCAACATTTTACTGCTCGTGCTGTTCGTCGTCTCCATGCTCTTTTTGATGAAATTTGACAAGACCAACCTTAAGGTGGTTGAGGCCAGACCCGCATACGAAAAAGCGTACGAGTCATTCGTGATGGCACAACACCCGCTCAAACAGGACAGCGCCGAGGTGGCCTACTATCAGTACAAGTTGGATACGCTTCAGCAGAAACTCCCGAAAGTGGATAAAGCTGGCAAAAAAGCCCTCGAAGAGAGTATCTCAGTGACCAAAGAGACCCTGTCCCAGAAAAAGAAGACCATGCAGGAGCATCTGGATCTGATTTCCACCCAAGAGGCAGAATACACCCCGCTGAAAGAGGAATGGGATGCCCTGAACGCCGACAACGCCAAAACCAAGTCCTCCTTCATCGTGATAGCTGTTATCACCCTGATTGTGTTCATCTTGAAAATCTTCACCTTCGCCACATGGAATTTTAAAAACTCCAAGAACCTGCATAATGTTTCCCATAGCATGAAGGACGGTATGCCCGCTTGGATGTCTTATGTCTCCTGGATTGTCCCTGTCTATAACCTGCTGAAACCCATGTCTTTCTTCAAGGAGATTTGGGAGGAAACAGATTTTGTGTTGGAAGACAAGGAGATTGTGAAAGTGGCCGATAAGGACAAAGCTGTTGACAACGGTGGTCTCCATCTGGGAATTTGGTGGATTCTGACCCTGATCTGCGTATGGTTGATGAACTTCGTGTTGTACAAGACTTTCTTCACCGAAGGACCTCTCTTCATCAAATCCAACCATGGCAATATCGTCATCGTGGCAATTGTGCTTCTCGTACTCTGCCTGGCTGAAGAGACTTATCTGCTGATCACCTACAACAAGAAGAACAAATTGATGGTGGACAACGCCGATAAATTCTAAAATATAGAATCAGATTTCTGAATAAAAAAAATGACCGCCTGAAAGCGGTCATTTTTTTTGGCAATGATATAGGAGTTGACCGTTCATGAAAAAAGAGCTGGGGAAAATTTCGTTTATTATGTCCGCGGCACCTCTGGTGCCACACCCAAAGACTCCCCTTCTATTTTAGAAGGGGTGCCCGAAGGGCAGGGTAGTAATATGTGAGATTGGCCGACAGGCCATCCTTGTGGAATTTAAGATTCTTGGGGATTTCTTCCTTATTTGGAACCTTCATGCTCATGATTCTCAACAATGAATTTTCTCAAGTCTTCCAACACGATGCCCACATGTTGCAAGACATCGTAGTCCGTCGTTCGGAAAACCCTTAATCCAAGTTCCTCCAAGCAAGCGTCACGCCGTGCGTCATAGTCCATCTTCTCGTTGTGGGAGCCGCCGTCTATTTCCACCACAAGCCCAAGTCTTTTCACATAAAAGTCAACAATGTAGTTCCCGATAACCTTCTGCCTGTCAAAAT
>DGGS01000134.1:14285-14474 GCA_002392325.1 Bacteroidales bacterium UBA3868 | reverse complement strand
CCCGCCGAGGCACCCGCCCAAGAGGTGACTCCGATTGAGGAACCTGCTGCGGTTGAAGCACCCGTTGCTGAAGAGGCACCCGCTGCCGAACCTGTAACAGAAGAAGCCCCCGTGGCCGAGGCACCCCAAACCGCCGAGGAAATGATGGCCGAGATGGACCAACAACACCAGGTTGAGGAGTCTGAGACT
>DGGS01000134.1:11294-14224 GCA_002392325.1 Bacteroidales bacterium UBA3868 | reverse complement strand
CCGCCGAAGCAGAAGCTGAAACAACCGAGAACGCTCCTGAAGAGACCCTCGAACAAGTGGAAGCCGAGTACGCCGGCTTTGACCTGGAAAAGAGCATCGCCGAGCTGGAAAAACTGGTGGTGGAACCCAACTTCAACCTGATCAAACTCAGAGTGGGTGTGCTCCGTACCAAAATCATCGAATTTTTCCGTGAGAGAAAACGTGCCGCGTTAGCCGCTTTCAACGCCGCCAAGGCCGCTGCCGAAGCCGCCGCCGCTGAGAATCCCGACGCTCCCGTTGAGGAAATCGAGGCCCCGTCGAATGAACCCGACGAGTTCGAAGTGCGCTTCAACAAGGCATTCCAACAATATAAGGATTCCAAAGCCAAATTCATCGAGGCGCTGGAAGCCCAAAAACAAAAGAATCTCGAGTCCAAAAACCAGATTATCGAAGGACTGAGAAACCTTATCGAAACCGAATCCAACCTGAAGACCCTCAATGACAAGTTCAAAGAACTTCAGGAACAATGGAAGAATATAGGACCTGTTCCGCAAAACGAGTCCACCAACCTTTGGCAAAACTACCACTTCTATGTGGAGAAGTTCTTCGACATCATCCGCCTCAACAAAGAGGCCCGCGAGATGGACTACAAAAAGAACCTGGAACGCAAGCTCGAACTTTGCGAGAAAGCTGAATCCCTGTTGCTGGTGGATTCTATCAATCAGTCATTCAAGGATTTACAGAGTCTGCACGAGCAATGGAAGGAAATCGGACCCGTTCCGGAGGACAAGAAAGAGGAGGTATGGGAACGCTTCAAAGCCGCTTCCGACCAAATCAATGCCCGCAGAAAAGAGTTCTACGACAAGCTTTTCGCCGAGGAGCAGAACAACTACAACGCCAAGGTGGTGCTTTGCGAACAGGCAGAGGAGCTGGTTTCCCACTCCAGCGAAGCTGTGAAAGAGTACAATGAGGTTAGCGACAAACTGACCGAACTGCTCAACATCTGGAAGACCTTGGGTCCCGCCCCGGGCAAACTGAACGACGAGATCTGGAACCGCTTCAAATCCACATTGGACAAGTTCTTCACCCAGAAGAAAGAGTATTTCCAGCAGATTAAGGACACGCAGATGCAGAACTACAACCAGAAACTCAATCTGGCCATCCAGGCCGAGGGCATTGCCAGCCGCACCGACTGGAAACAGGCCACTGCCGAGATGCTGAATCTGCAATCCGAATGGAAGACTATCGGCGCCACGCCGCGCAAGTATTCCGACCAGATTTGGAAACGCTTCCGCGCCGCCTGCGACAAGTTCTTCGAAGCCAAGTCCAACTATTTCAACAATATCCAGGAAATTGAGGCAGAGAATTTGCGCAAGAAAGAGGAACTCATCCAGAAGATCCTCACGCACGAGTTCAGCGATGACCGCAACGCCAACATGGAGGCGCTGAAAGAGTATCAAAACGAGTGGATTGCCATCGGTTTTGTGCCCAAAAAGGAGAAAGACAGAATCTACACAGAGTATCGCGAGGCCCTGAACAAGCGTTTCGCCGATCTGAAGATCAGTGCCGAGGATATGCGTCATAACCGTTTCAGAAACAAGATTGACAATATCCTGAACAATCCGAATGCCGAGAAGATGATTGACAAGGAGAAGAACTTCTTGAAGAACAAACTTACTCAGCTGAAGGAAGATATCAGCTTGTGGGAAAACAACCTCGGTTTCTTCTCCAATTCCAAGAATGCGGAGATTATCACCGCTGAGTTCCGCAAGAAGATTGAGGCCGCCAAGGAGGAAATCAAGGATCTGGAATACAAGATCAAGATGATGAACAATCCGAAACCCTCCAAGGAGGAAGAGACTCCCGCTACGGACGCACCGGCTGAGAATCCGGAACCCGAAGCATAATGTTCAAACTTCTATGAAAATTCATAAAATATTCATATTAAGTGTTTTATGTCTGACATTTTTGTCTGCGGCTGCGCAATCGGCCGCAGACAAAATTTTAGGCACCTACTACATTTCCGACGACCAGTCGGACGAGGATTGCAAGATCAGAATCACCAAAACCTCGGCCGGGTTGTACGAAGGACAAATCATTTGGGTGAAGAATCCGACATTCAAGGATGGTTCGCCCAAGCGCGACATTATGAATCCTGACCCCAAGAAGCGCAACACGCCGGGCGACAAAATCAAGTTGCTGTTCCATTTCCGCTATGATGCGAAAGACAACAAGTGGGTGGATGGTGAGATTTACGACCCTGTGCACGGCAAGTTCTACAAGAGCCGGATGTGGTTTGAGAAGGAGAATGTGTTGCGCGTGCGTGGTTACATCGGGATACCGGCCCTCGGGCGCACGATGACATGGAAGAAAATAGGATAAATCATGGAAAAACTGGATGTTAGAATCGACAAATGGCTCTGGATGGTGCGCTTGTTCAAGACGCGCTCCATGGCTACGGAGGCCTGTAATGCCGGCAAGGTGAAACTCGATGGCACCAATGTGAAACCCTCGCGCGAGGTGCGTACGGAGGAGGTTTATGAGGTGCACATCGGTTCGCTCAACAAGACCGTGAAAGCATTAGGTACGCCCAAGAGCAGAGTAGGGGCCCCCTTGGTTCCACAGTATATGGAAGACCTTACCCCGCAGGAGGAATATGACCGCATGAAGACATTGAAGACGGCTGAATACCGTCCGCACGGCCTGGGCCGCCCCACCAAGCGCGACCGCCGGCAATTGGAATATGTGAAAAGCCGGTACGCGGAGGAGTAGGGATCAAGGGACAGTAAATAGGGTTCAGTAATCAATGATTAGAGATAATAGACCGTTTTTCTTTTATTTCCTCATTTCTTAATTTCTTTTGAGAATGATTGGTTAATTTCTAAACGGTGCCGAACGCCTTAAATCGGCACCTTAGTGGATGAACTAAAGAAAAAATCAGAAAAAATCAT
>DGGS01000134.1:0-11154 GCA_002392325.1 Bacteroidales bacterium UBA3868 | reverse complement strand
CGTTTGTATTTTCATAAATCAAATTCAAGGTGTCGTCATCTCTAATCCAAACCTCAGTTACTTTTTTCCCTTCATTGATTTTTCCTTTTATTCGTGCCTTGATATAGTTGTCGGTCAGGTCGGTTTTGTCTATGATTATCTTGTCTGATTGAATCAAGCCATGTTTAAGCATGTTTTTCAATGCATGTTTGTGGTTTTCAGTGATATATCCCTCATGCTCATAGCCTTGTTTATCAACCATTAAATCAGGACACTTGCCATAATATGGTGTGCCTTTCAAACTACCATAAATCTTGTCATAAGCAGGATTCTTGTAAGGTACATCCAACTTTGGAGTCATCACTGCCGTTTTGCCCTGTTTGGCGAAATATTTTGCACAACTCAAAATGCGCTGATAATCGTCTGTTCCACGGTTTATGCTGTTGTAAACCACCACGCTTCCGCCACTGGGATATTGTTCTATAACTGTATAGGTTAGGTCTGTCGGATGTCGTTCCGCCATAATAGTAGTTTGTAATCATAGTTAAACAGTGCGTTGTTGCCGTTACGCTCAACGCGTTTTTGATGTTCATGGTCGCCCTTCCGCCTGTCTCCAAGCCTTGGTTGAAACGACAGGGCAAAGATAAAGAAAAAATCAGAAAAAGGTAGGGGCGCATAATCTGCGCCCCTACAATAAATATGTGTTTTGCTTACGACATCTCCAACATCCTCTGGATTGGAATTAGCGCTTTTCTTCGCAATTCTTCGTCCATGAGGAGTTCGGGTTTTTCTTCAAGTAACACTTGATATATATTCTCTAAATTATTCTTTTTCATGTTGATACAATCGTGATCCGGTGCGCCTTCATATAGCGTGTGGAACACTTTGTCGGGATTGCGCTTTTGCATCTCGTAGAGGATGCCGCTTTCAGTGACCACGATGAACTCCTTGGCTTCGTTCTCGCTGATGAAGTTGAGCATGGCGGCGGTGGAACCGATGAAATCGACCATCTCCAGCATCTCGCGGCGGCATTCGGGATGCGCCACCACGATGGCATTCGGATACTCGGCTTTCATCTTCTCCAACTGCTCCACTTCGTAGTGGTCGTGCACGCAGCAGGCACCGTCCCACAAAATCATCTCACGGCCCGTTTTCTGGTTGATGTAATCGCCCAAATTGCCGTCGGGAACGAAGATGATCTTCTCGTCTTGGGGCAGTTGATTAACCAATTTTAACGCATTGCCGGAGGTGACGATGAGGTCGGACAGCGCTTTCACGGCGGCGGAACAGTTGACATACGACAGCACCTTGTATCCTGGGTGTTTTTCCTTGTATTCGGCCAGTTTTTCGGCTTTGCAACTGTCTGCGAGGGAGCAACCGGCGCTCATGTCGGGCACTAATACCTTCTTGGTGGGATTAAGGATTTTGGCGGTTTCGGCCATGAAATGCACGCCGGCGAAGAGGATGATGTCAGCATCCGTTTCGGCGGCCTTTCGGGCTAGTCCCAAGCTGTCGCCCACAAAGTCGGCCACCTCCTGCACTTCGGGCAGGGTGTAATAATGTGCCAGGATAATGGCGTTTTTCTCTTTTTTTAAGGTCTCGATTTTCTGCTTTAAATTGTTCATTGGTATGGGGATTAAAGGGGTAAACAGGGGGGTAACTATGAACTTTAAAAGGTGTCTATCATCTCTATTCTTTCAACCGCTCCACAATGTGCTCGGCAACCATGTGGCGCCCGTGCTGGTTGTAGTGCTCCGTAGGGAATTCCCGTTCGAAGAAGTCGCGGTCGCGCACCATGTACTGGTTGTTGACGACCTTTACGCCTTGCGGTTCGTACCGGTGGATAAGATATTGCACATTGCTTTTCATCAGGAATTCCAAATCCGGACCGGCCAGCACCTTGATTTGGTCCATGTTGTCGGCTAATACATTGAATATCAGATTCCAACCTCTTCTTTGGCAGAGTTTTACAATCTTGTCCAGATCCTGGATTCTGGGATTCTTGTCATCCAATTGGTAGGCGAAATCCTTGATGTAGTGGCAAGTGAGCGCGATGGTGTCCTGTGACACTTTTTTCCCATTATAAAGATAACATTGCGACCCGATGGCATGATCCCAGTCGTTGGCGTTCTTGTACGGGAAGTAGTAGGGGAGGTCCAGGGTTTGCTTTTTGAATCCCTCGCGCACCAGCTTTGTTCGCTCGCTCTCTGTCCAATGAGCGTATGCCTTGAATGCCAACAGCATGCGCTTGTACAACGCCGGCGCTTTCCGCATGAAAATCTGCTCCTTCTGCAGCGGTTTTTCCAAGTCGGAATAGATCCACTCGCTGCTGAACGATCGCATGTTCACCGTGACAATGACGGTCTGGACCGGATTTTTCCTCGGAATATTGCGCAAGATGTCATAATAAATCCCCGCATGGCAGGCGTCTTTCGATAACCGCGCCACCTTATGTCCGGGCAGCATGTCATCAATCATGTCGCTGATGGCCCGCTGGTCTTTGTCCGCAGGACTGTAGGAATGGTTGGACGACTCGCCCAAATAGATGATGTCGGTACTGTCTTTGACGGGAATCTGCGCATACTGCATCAGCGTGCAGTACCGCTCCCGGTCACGGGGATATAATGTGACACGATATAGAATGTCCAACATGACCAAAATGGTGGCCAACAGCAGGAATTTCTTTCCGAGTTTCAGGATTATATGTTGATCGTTTTCAGTCATTTAGAATTGGAAATAGATAAACGGATAATGTTGGACGGAAGAAAACACGATGATCGAGAAAATCATCACGGCATAAAGTATCCAGCGGGTGTAGGGATGCTGTTCACCGCACCATTTGTCGAATCGGTTTTGCTTGAGTATAAGGTCGATGACGATAAAAGCCGCCAGCGCAATCCAGGTGATGGCGTTGACATGGAGTTGGGAGGCCACAGATGAGTTGTGAATCCAAGCGGAAAACACATCGTGGAGGTTCGCGAATGAAGTGGCCCTGAAAACGCTCCACAGCAGCGTGACAATCACAAAAGTCTTGGCGATATTCACCACTTTGATGATGGTCTTTCCGGAACGGCTTGCAATCTTGTCGAAAACATGGATGTTGCGCAGGCCTCTTTCCAGAATCAGGAGCACGCCGTAGGCGAAGCCCCAGATCATGAAGGTCCAGTTGGCGCCGTGCCAGATGCCGCAAACGGTGAACACGATAAGTGTGTTGAGTGCCCAGCGCGGCACGGCCACGCGGTTGCCGCCCAGCGGAATATAAAGGTAGTCGCGGAACCAGGTGGAGAGCGAAATGTGCCACCGCCGCCAGAACTCCTGAATGCTGTTGGCCTGGTAGGGTGCCTTGAAGTTGTCAATCAGCGTGAAACCCATGGCCAGCGCACAGCCCAACGCGATGGAGGAGTATCCGAAGAAGTCGCCGTAGATCTGGAAAGAGTAGAATACCATGCCCAGCGTGATGTCCAATGTGTTGAAATCCTGCGGGTTGGCGTAAATCTGGTCCACATACTGCCCCAGATTGTCGGCCACCACCATCTTCAAAAACAGCCCGAACAAAATGAGTCTCAATCCGTTGGCGATATTGTCGTAGTTCAGCGTTTTCTCCTCATGCAGCTGGCGCAGCAGGTTCTGCGGCCGCTCAATCGGACCAGTCACCAGTTGCGGATAAAACATCACATACAGCGCGTAATACCCGAAATGCCGCTCGGCTTTCTGATTGCCCCGATAGACTTCTATAACATAACTCAGACTCTGAAATGTATGGAACGACAGTCCTATGGGCAAAGCGATATTCAGAATCTTGTTGGGATGCGCCCATCCGAAATGTTGGGCAAGCGCCACGAAATTGGCGCTACAGAAGTTCAGATACTTGAAGATGAACAGCACCAAACAGGTGGATATGATGCTGACAATGAGACACCTTTTCTTGAGTTTGGCATCATCCGACCATTGCTCGATGAGGATGCCCGCCGTATAGTCAATGGCGATGGTGATGAGCAGGATAAGTATGTATTTGGGAATGAACCACATGTAGAAAAAGCAGCTCGCCCCCAGCAGCATCAGCCATCGGTAGTTGTGCGGCAACAGATAGAACAGAATC
The DNA here is from genome assembly GCA_002392325.1 of Bacteroidales bacterium UBA3868. Taxonomy (GTDB): domain Bacteria; phylum Bacteroidota; class Bacteroidia; order Bacteroidales; family WCHB1-69; genus F23-D06. The sequence continues at coordinate 7,076 of DGGS01000134.1, read as the reverse complement.
GTTACTATCGGGAAGAATAGGATGAACTCAATGGAGTTGAACAGCATTACTTGAAGAAAAATCTTTTGAAATCAAGTCCTAACGCATAAACCATGAGGAGGATCAGCAGGACAAAACCGATGGTGTTGGCAATGCCGAGGAACTTGTCGCTCGGTTTCTTGCCGGTGATCATTTCCACCAGGATGAATAGCAGGTATCCGCCGTCCAATCCCGGAATCGGGATGATGTTCATGAAGGCGAGGATGATGCCCAACAGGGCGGTCATGTTCCAGAAGCGGTACCAGTCCCAAACTTTCGGGAAAATGCTGCCTATGGTCAGGAAACTGCCCAATTGTGTGGCGCCCTCTTTGGTGAAAATGATCTTGAACTGCTTCACATAGTCGCCCAGGGTGGTGAATCCCATCACAATGCCTTTGGGAATGGATTGGAAGAAGTTGTAATGCTCTTGTACTGTGCCGAAGAACTGGTACGGCTGTTTCGGCGCGACACCCATAGTACCGTTAGAGTCTAACGCTACGGTGGTGTGATAGAGACTGTCGCCACGGTAGTAGGCGATGTCAATATCATGGCTTTTGTTGTCCATGAATACCTTCTTGAAATCAAAGAAGCCGAAGAAGGTGGAGTCGTTGACACCCACCAAACTGTCGCCTTTCTGGAGTCCTGCCGCGGCGGCGGGCGTTTCGGCCAGCACGCTGTCAATGACGAACGGGAAACGGTAGTTGCAGAAGGGCTCGCCCTGTTTGCTGGCGCCTACCACTTTGCGTGCCAGTGTTTTAGGGATGTTCAGCACCACTTCCTGTCCGTCGCGCTCCACGGTGACGGTTTTCACATCCTCCAACAGAATGTCGTTGGTGAAATCGGCCAAGGTCTGCGGTTTCACGGTGTCGATAAACAGAATCTTGTCACCATTCTGGAAACCGGCGTCTTTCATTTCTTGAGAGAATTCCAATCCGTAGCGGGCTTTTTCCAAGGGGATGTATTCTTTTCCCCAAGTAAAGCAGATGGCGATATAGATAATGATGGCGGAGAGGAAGTTGACGAGCACACCGCCGGAAATCACCAGCAGACGCTGCCAAGCCGGTTTGGCGCGGAACTCCCAAGGGTGCACTTCTTCGCTCAAATCCGATGCCTTGGTCTTCTCGTCCACCATGCCGTTGATGGCGCAGTAACCGCCCAGCGGAAGCCAACCCAAGCCCCATTCGGTGCTTTCAGGATGATCATCCCACTCTTTGGGAGGCCGGCCGGAGAAGAAACTGAAATGCATCTTCCCGTCAAATCGCTTCATCCTTAGAATGGAAAAACCGGGATTGAAGAACATGTAGAACTGGTCCACGCGGATCTTGAAAATCTTGGCAAAGGTGAAATGCCCAAGTTCGTGCGTCATAATGAGGAAGGCCAAACTGGCCACCAATCCCAATATCTGTGTCGTTATACCCATAGTCATTATTTTTAGGGCTGCAAAGATACAAAATTTTGTATCTTTGCCACGAGTTTATAATCCGTCATGTCAGAAGAAAATAACACCCCCACCAAGCCCCAAAATCGCAAGCGTAAAGTGTTGTTTATCATTGGTTTGCTTGTAGGACTCCTGCTGGGAGGGGTGCTGACTATGTTGCTTATGGACTTGCTGGATTATGAGCATCCTACAGTGGTCAAGGTGTTGGAACACTCTGTACCCGCGGGCACTAAGGATACCGTGGTGAACTATGTGATTCACAAATATGAGTCACAAGACGGAGCAAACCTGGAAACTCAGGATGCGGATACGCTCATGGTGGATTCATCCGAGTTCAACGAAGATTATCAGGATTATATGTTGGATGAGGAGGATTTGAAGGAGTTGAAGACAGCGAAAGAGAGTCCTCAAAGTGTGATGGAGGATAAAATGCTGAAAAAAAGTATGCTGAAGATAACCTATCTGGATGGCAACAAGCATGTGGTGGCGGCTCCGTCCAATGCGCCTGTCCAATGTCAGATACAACAATGGTCAACCCCCATCAAAAACAGACTATCCTATCAGTTCTCCAACAATGTGCTGAGGGTAAAAGGACTGGATATTGATAATGTGAAATTGGTCCATTACGATGACCATTATTATATGCTTGCCGGGAACCATGTTTATATAGTGAACCCTAATAAACAATATGACAAGATGTTAGAGGCAGCGGATATGAGTTTCCCCCTAAGGTAGCGTTTTCCCGTTTTATTGTTTTTTGTTTGTTTTCTTCTTTTGTGCCCCTATGGTCGCCTTTCGTATTTTTCGGCGTATCCTGGAGTCGAAACTTTGTTTGTAGGCCAATGCGACGCCCGCTGTGTAGTTGATTTGGGAGTTCACATCGGGGTTGTAGTAGTTCTCGTCATGCTCGCCCACATAAGTGTACGCTTTCACTTTCCAGGTGCCTGCCTTGTTGATGTTGTATTCCACGGTGAAATCCCCATACATGTTGTTTGCGGCATCTGCGGTCTTGTCGTCATAATAGCCGATACTGGTGGACATGCTGACGCGGTCTTTCAGGATGTTGGCGTTCGCCTTGATGCCGTATTCGGCGGAAGTGCTTTCCGTGGCCTGGTTGTAGATGACACCGAAAGAACCGTTTTTGTTGTCCATAAGATTGCCGAGCATGTTGTTGATGAAATTGCTCAACATGGTGTAATTTCCGGAGGAGGAGGTGTTGGAGAACAGGTTGTTAGGCATGAAATTGTTCGTTATCATGAAATAAGCGAACTGCTTGGTCATGTTCTCTTTGTTGGTGGTGTCGATGGCGTTGTAGAACAGGTTGCGGACCTCGTTGCTGCTGTTAGGAAGTTCGAAACTGAATGTGGGGTCAATGTTTTTCATGATTTCACCGTCAAGATGCAGATATGCGTTCACATTTGAAGAGGCGGTGCTGGTGAGGTACTCTTGAGGCACGATACTGGCCAGAGATGTTTTGGAACTCTTGTATGCGCTGGCATGCACCACCATGTTGTCCAGCGGACCGTCAAATGTGATGCTTCCTCCCGGCACCAGGGTGAAACGGGAGTTCACAAGATTGTAGAGCGAGAATCTGAAATCTCCGGAATGGAGTTCCAGCGCGCCATACAGGTTCAAATCATCCGCGTCGTTGTAAGTTAGGCGGAAATTGCCGTTGGCGCGCGCGTTCATGGTGCCGCCAATCGACTCCAGCAACAATACGATGTCAGCGGCATCCGTGACATTGAAGGTGAAGTCGAAATCCAGTTCCATGCTTCCGCCATCTTCCTCTTCAATGTCAGTGGTGTCACTGGAATCAGGTAATTTGAAGTGGATAATGTTGGATTCGGAAACGGAGTTGGCAGAACTCACCTGCAAGTAAATTTTCGTTCCAGCCAGTGTCTCCAGGTTCGGACCTCGGAAATAGAGCTTCTTGTCATTTCCAGTGATGGAGACTTGCCCTGACGCGTAACCTTTCCCATAGAACGGGGAACTGATGCTCTTCGGCGTGTTGAGCACCATAATGCCAGGTGTGATGATCTTGAGGTCGAACAGCATGTCTTTGAACATCTTATGCTTGATGCTGCCGTGCAAAACCGCCTGGTTGTCGTCCTCATCACTCAGTTTCATGTTGTCAAAGAAGATGCCTTTTTGAGTGAAACGGATATCTTGGTTCCGGACAAAGTAATTCGTTCCCAATGCCGAAATGCCCATGTTTGCGTCCAACACGGTGACGACACCGTCAAAATAGGTGGATTCGGGATTGGAATAGAAGGAGAGATTTCCCGATGCCGTGCCTTTGATGTGGTCGCTGAATCCGGAAAGGAACGGGTCGAGGAATCCGGCATTCAATGTGTCAAAGGTGGTGTGCACCGCCAGCGCTTTCTTTTCCGTGACATAGGTGCCTTGTATTTTTGCGAACAAATCTTTGTCATTGTTCAATTGTTGGATATCATAGGTTGCCAGTGACCGGGCGGTAATCTTTTCCTTGATTTGTTTGTTGTCATGGAAAAATCCGCCGTTGAATCCGATTTGCCCGTCGTCATTCCATCCTGCCACAACAAACAAGTCGCCAATGGTCTCGTCGTTAAAAACAAAGTCATCGGCCAGCACCTTGCCTAAAATGAAGCGGTTGTCCCCATTGCGCAAATGCACGTCAGCCGACATCAAACCGCCACAGCTCATGTTCGAGAGCAGCGGGTTGAGCAGGGAAAGATTGAAGGACTCGGCTTTCACATTCAGGTCGGAGTTTACCTTGGTTGAGTAGTCCCCGTTGATATAGAGGTGGCTGGAATCGTTGTCAATGATCAGATTGTTTACTGTGATCAGGTCTTTTTTAAGATGTATGGCATTCTCATTGTTGAATTTCCAACCTAAATCATTAAGATAGATGATGGTATTTTTTAGATTGAATACCAAGTCGTTAGTGTTTGAAATATCAGCTATGCCGGCAACATTGGAAGGGTGGTCGGATTGCTTGTTAAAGAAGTTGTTCCAAGTCAAATCATAGTCGATGTTGTTTTGGTTGGAGTTGGCCTTCAAATTGATGTCGTCAAACTTCATCTTGCTGCCACGTTTGCCCACAATCAGTGAATCGGTCGTGAGATTCAGGTTGAGTTTGTTCTCTCCAATAGTATGACCGTCAACCGATAGATGGTGAACGCGCACTTTGTCCCGGATGAAGAAGAAGGGCACATCCGCCGAGATTTCATCTTTCTGCGTGTTGGAATAAAGTGCCACATCAACAGTTGAGTTGGGAGCGACATAAATATCGGGGAAAATGAGTTTCAGGACATTGTGCGTGCGGTAGGTGCTGGCGTGTGCCGTGATGTAGTAATCGCGACCGTTGGGATTGAAATCGGCGTGTTTGTCCGATTTTGCTTTTGGAGCGTCAATAATAGACGGGAAATAGTTGTGCGCCAGCGCTTTGATGGAGTCGAGGGCACAGGCCAACGGGTAGTTCGTCTCCAAAGAGGCGTTGGCGATATTGGAGGAAACGATGAACTTATGCGCAATGTCCGTGTTGATGGAAGTGACGCGGAAACGGCAGTCGGAGAGACTGTCGCCGTTGTTATAGACACGGATGTTGTCACAACCGACATATCCGCTGACATTGTCGATGTTGCTGCCCATCAGGTTGAATGTCAGATTGTCAAATCCAGTTTCCAGAGTAGGGTTGTTCTGCAATGTGTAAATAACTCTGTCCAAACCTTTTGCGGTGATGGAGTCGAGTTTGGGCATAAGGTTGGCGATAACACCCAGATTCGCCCTGTCGATGGAGACATTGCCCTGTAGCATGGGTTGTTCGCCAGTAATGTCCAGTTGTGCGAGTATGTCGCATTTCAGGTTCGGATCGTTGGAGGTGAGGACCGCATCGTATTTCCGATTCTTGTACTCGCCCTCAATACTCATGTTGCGAAGCGGATAACTGTATAAACCCAGATGGGAGATATCGCCTTTCACGCTGCCTTCCAGCGTCTTGAAACTTTCCGAACTCCATTCATTTCCTTTCACGCTGCCGTCAAAAGCGAGATTGAAAGAGGAACTGCCCAGCGTTTTATACGCATTGGTCAGTTTGGCCAGGTTCAGTTTGTCGCTTTGCACATTGCCCTGCAACTGGATTTCCCCACTGTCGCGCAAGGAGGAAACCGATGCGGAAAGGTCGCCGACGGCGGAATTAAGATCAATCTCGGTGTTGAAGTCCGTAAGTGTTCCGACGAAGGCCACATCGAAATCGGTTTGACCAAGTTCTGACAGGTTCTTGTTGATTTTCAGATGTTTGCCACCGGGAAGAGAGAAATGTGCCAGACTGGGAACATCCACTTTGCAGGAGTCAAGTTGCACATTCAGGTACGCTTTCTTCAGCTCAGTGATGTTTTTCAGCGCCAAATCACCATGTATGCGGTTGCTGTATCCGCAGTTGGCCAGCAGATTGATGATGTTGAAGTCGTTGACACATCCGTCCAGACGGTCGGCGGAGAGGCGCAGGGTTTCCGACATGCCTCGCAATGATCCTACAAAGTCGGCCACATCGGCCAGGTTGAGGATGGTGGGCCGGATGGCGGAGGTGATGCGCACGGAATCCAGGAACTCCCCATAATCATACCAGTTGTCGTAAGTGAACAGCAGGTCGGCATCCACCACGCTTCTGTCGGATAGGATTTTCAGGTCATCGAAACGCAACTCGTGCCCGCAAATGCTGAACGAGCCGCTGCCGTCTTTCATGCGGAATCCGCTGTATTGGTTGAATGCCAGATGGTTGAAGTTGGCGGCCACACTGTCGTTCAAGACAATGAAATCATTAACCTCCCAGTTGATGTCCTTGAGTTCCAAGTAGGCGTAGTCCACCGGCGGTTTGTCGCTCACATCATACACTTTGCGCTGTTCGTCGTTGATGTAAACAAATCTGGAGTTCACCATGTTGAGATGTTGGGCGGTGAGCAGGAAGGTGCCTTTTACTTCTTTTTTCGTGAATTTCTTGGCCCACATGGAGATGTTGACCGACGGGTCGCCCTTATATTTCCGAATGACCACATTGGCATCCTCCAGTGTGACATTGCCCAATTTCAGTTTGAAGGGTTTCATCGTGATGCCGCGCAAACGCCCGTTCACCGTGCCGACATAAATCATGTCGTTGTGGTGGTCGTCGTGAATGCGCAACTCATGCGCCACGAGTCGTAGGGAAGGGGTGAGCCGGACATCCTTGATGGACAACTCGGTGCCCCATTTCTCGCTGATGCTCTTGGTGATTTTGTTGACCGCAAAAGTCTGGATGGCAGGCACAAACAGCAGTCCGACCAACAGAAGGTCGAGTGCCAGAAGCCCCAGCAGAATCCATAGGATTATTTTCCCGATTTTTTTACTACTTTTGCTGCCCACAATTGATAGCTTATGTCTGTTTATATTCTCGGTATCGAATCTTCCTGCGACGACACTTCTGCCGCCGTGGTGGAAGGTACAACCATTCTCTCCAATGTCATTGCCAGTCAGAAAGTTCACGCTGAATACGGGGGCGTTGTGCCCGAACTTGCGTCGCGCGCGCACCAGCAGAATATCATCCCTGTGATTGACACGGCATTAAAGCGTGCAAAAATAAATAAAAATCAGTTATCCGCCATCGCTT
>DGGS01000052.1 GCA_002392325.1 Bacteroidales bacterium UBA3868 | reverse complement strand
GTGCCGCACGATGTCAACGGCTTGATCAAGATCATGGGCGGCGACAAGGTCTTCGTGAACCGCCTGGACGAGCTCTTCACGATGTATGTGCCGGACAAGTTCTTCGCTGAGACCGAGGATGTTACCCGCGAGGGGATGTTAGGCGGCTATGTGCACGGCAACGAGCCCAGCCACCACATCCCGTACCTCTACATGTGGACCTCTCAGCCGTGGGAAACGCAGCTGCGCGTGCGCGAGGTGATGAACAAGATGTACCGCAACCACCTCGACGGGCTGTGCGGCAACGACGACTGCGGACAGATGTCGGCGTGGTACATCTTCAGCGCGATGGGCTTCTATCCCGTCTGTCCCGCCAGCGGTCAGTATGTCTTCGGCGCACCCTACCTGCCCGAGAATGTCCTCCATCTGCAAAACGGCAACACCCTGACCATCAAGGCCCCCAATGTCAGCGACCAGAACTGCTACATCCAGTCGGTGACGCTCAACGGCAAGCCGCTGCACACTGCTTATATCACCTACGAGCAGATCATGGCCGGCGGCGAGCTAATCTTCATGATGGGTAGCAAACCGAACAAGAAGTGGTTCACAGAGAAGCCGTACTCGTTGGAATAAATGTAACTTCTTGAGTATCGGAAGTTAAATGTTTGCAAGATTTGGGATTTCCGGAGGGGTGAAAAAATGTTAAAAAAGTGTATTTTTGCACCCTCAAAATTGGGGATGTAGCTCAGCTGGTAGAGCACTTGGTTCGCAATCAAGGGGTCGCGGGTTCGAATCCCGTCTTCTCCACAAAATCAGCGAGTTATGGATTTCCTCCTGTATGGGATTCCATACTCCAAAAATAGTTTTTATGACGAAAGTTAAAACTACTGTTGGCAAACGCTGGGCAAAATTCTGCGGATGGCTCCTCCGGAAATTGGGTTGGACCAGCGTGGGCGGCATCATGGAGGGCAACAAGGCCATCGTGCTGGGCGTGCCTCATACATCCATCATGGATTTCCCTATCTGCTATCTTTTTTATGCACAGTACGGAACGCTGGCGCACATCATGATCAAGAAGGAATTCTTCTTCTGGCCTCTTGGCCCTATTTTGCGCTCGTTAGGTGGCGTGCCTGTTGACCGCAGCAACGCCGCCGCTTCTATCCGCAGCATCATCAAGACTTTTAACGAAAACGAGTTCTTCCACCTGGCTATCGCTCCCGAAGGGACCCGCAAGGCTGTGAAGAAATGGAAAAACGGTTTCCATCTCATCGCCCGCGAAACCGGTGCGAAGGTATATGTGGGCTACTACGACTGGGGCCGCAAAGAGATTACCGTTGGCCAGGAATGGCCGCTCACCGACGACGCCAACGCCGACATGAAGCGCATACAGGAACACTACTCAACACTTGGCCTCAAAGGCCGCAACCGCAGCGGCTATTGCTACGATTAACCCAATGGTAAAGGCGCACAGTCGATATACAAGTAAAGACGCACGGCCGTGCGTCTCCACAATATCAGAATACTATGGCAAAAAAGATAAAATCACCCTATAAAGAACGAAAACAATACCGCGAGAACTATTGCACCACGCTGAGCAAGGTGCTGGATTATACCGCTACCAAATACATGGACCGCACCATGTCACAGTTTGTGGATGGCGGACAGAAATACACCTATACCAGTTTCCGTGAGAAGTGCGTGATGCTTTCCACCCGGATGTCGCGTTTCGGTATCAGTGCGGGCGATAAGGTGGCCATCCTGTCACAGAACATGCCCAACTGGACGCTGGCGTTCTTTTCCGCCGCCGCTTTCGGGCGTGTGGCCATCCCCATCTTGCCTGACAGTTCCGAAAACGAAGTCACCAACATCCTGACACACTCCGAAAGCAAGGTCATCTTCATCTCCCAAAAACTGATGTACAAGCTCAGTCAGGAGTGCATTGACCAGATGACCTTGGTGGTGGACATTGAGACCTTGGAGTTCATCAAACGCCGCAAGGAGGATTTCCAGTGCAACGGCTGGACCAAGGAGCCGCAACCCGACGATCTGGCGGCAATCTTATATACTTCCGGCACCACGGGCAAAGCCAAGGGCGTGATGCTCAGCCACCGCAACCTGTGCCAGAACCTGGTGGCCTCTTTCAAGGCGCAGCCCTGTTTCAAAAACGACCGTTTTCTGTCCATTTTGCCCATGGCGCACGCCTACGAGATGAGCGTGTCGAGTTTCTATTCCATGTATGTGGGCGCGTGCTGCTACTATCTGTCCAAACCGCCCACGCCCACGCTGTTGATTCCCGCTATGCAGAAGGTGAAACCCACCATCATGCTGTCGGTGCCCCTCATCATCGAGAAGGTGTACCACAACAGTGTGCTGCCTACCATTCAGAAAAGTCGTTTCCTGTCGTGGATGGACCAGCATATACCCAAATTGCTCTATTGGTTCATTGGCAAGAAACTGATCCATACTTTTGGCGGCAAGTTGCGTTTCTTCGGGGTTGGCGGTTCCAAAATCGACACCAAAGTGGAGGAATTCCTCATCAAGAGCCGTTTCCCGTATGCCGTGGGGTATGGACTTACCGAAACCGCGCCGCTGGTGTGCAATGTCATCGTTACCAAGCGCAAACGGTTGGGCTCTATCGGCGTGGCCTCGTACAAGGTGGACATCAAATTGGATAATGTGGACCCGAAAACCGGCGAAGGCGAGCTCATGTGCCGTGGCGACAATGTCATGCTCGGCTATTACAAAGATCCGGAGCGTACCATCAAGGTACTCGACGAAGAGGGCTGGTTCCGCACGGGCGATATCGGGTATATGGACAAGGACGGCTATTACTACCTCAAAGGCCGTCTGAACAACACCATTTTAGGCCCTTCAGGCGAGAATATCTATCCGGAGGAGATTGAGATGGTGATCAACGACATCAAGGGCGTGGACGAGTCCTTGGTGATGGAAGACAACGGTTCTTTAGTGGCGTTGGTGAAGTTCCAGGACTATGTGCTCAACTGGGACCAGGAGCGTGAGGACCAGTTCATCGAGAAAATTGAGTCGTTGAAGAAATCCGTACAAGATTTCGTGAACCGCACGGTGGGCAAGAACTCCAAGATTGACAAGGTGGAAGTGATGAAGGATCCGTTTGAGAAGACCGCCACCCAGAAAATCCGCC